>CAIOIN010000001.1 GCA_903858385.1 uncultured Microcaldota archaeon
GTCAAAGTCTTGGCGGGCATCGCGAAGAAAACCGATGCCATAGTCATCGGGCCGGGGACAGGCAGGGAAAAGGGCACGCTGCATGCAATGGCAAAGTTTATCGATTGGGCGTGTGCCAACGGCAAGAGGATCATAATCGACGCTGATGCGCTTTATTCAATCAAGTACGTGAAAAAGCTCAACAAAAATGTTCTGATTACGCCGAACGGCTTCGAATTCCAGATTTTCCATAAGAGCGTGCTGGACCAGAAGGATTTGGCATCGAGGATCAAAGCGTCTATGGAAGCGGCGAAAAGGCTTGATGCGAACGTTCTCCTGAAGGGGCACGAGACTATCGTTACGGATGGCGTACGTTACAAAATCATCAGATCTCGATCATCGGCACTCGCCACCATGGGCACCGGAGACGTACTTGCCGGGATGGTGGGCGGATTCGCAGCCAGGAATGAGGATATGCTCATAGCGGCGGTGGCAGGAGCTTACCTTCAGGCGCGTATAGGCGATAGTTTATATAAAAAGAAGGGTAACCATATAATTGCGACTGACGTGGTGGATGCGATACCTGGCATCTTCAAGTCAAATCACGCATAGTGTGTCATATGGCAGTGCCTTACGCAGCGCTCAGGGCCGAGATCGCGAAGCTTGTTGACGATGCAGCTGCCGCGCTGGGCTACGCAGGCGTCAGTTCGTCCGACAGCATAGGCTTCTCCGAGCAGTTCGGCGATTTCTCATGCTCCGTCGCGTTCAGGCTCGCAAAGGAGCAGAAGAAGAGCGCGGATGAGATAGCAAATGCGCTCGTCTCTAAGATCGGCAAATCAAGTTACGTTAAAAGCGCCGAGGTGAAGAACGGCTTCATCAACTTCTCGGTTGACAGGGGCAAGTTCACGAAGGCAGTCATAGAGCATGTCCTCGAGTCGAAGGAGCTTGTGGTTAAATCAGATGTAGGAAAGGGCAAGAAGGTCATCATTGAATACCCGAGCGTCAATCCCGCACACCCTTGGCACATCGGCCATCTCAGGAGCGCCTTCCTCGGAGACGTGATATCAAACGCTTACGAGGCGTGCGGCTATGAGGTTGAGAGAGAGGATTACATAGACGACATGGGCCTGCAGGTCGGCCAGGCGGTCTGGGGGCAGATGCACACGGATCTGATAGGCATCGGCAACGAGGAAGGGAAGAAATTTGACCATTGGCTTGGGGAGCTGTACGTCGCAGTCAGCGCCTATGGACAGGCTAACGACATCAAGGAGCAGGTCAAGGAGACGCTTTCGCACATGGAGCAGGATGGCACGTACGAGCATGAGATCGCGAAGAAGCTGACAGAAGGATGCGTAAGAGCGTATTACCAGACCGCTTTCGATTACAACATCTACCACGACATACTCGTCTGGGAGAGCAGCATACTGAGGGAAAAGCTTTTCGAGAAATCCTTGGAGATGCTCAAGGCCAAGGGAGTTGCCACTTTCATGGAGAATGGAGACTATGCGCAGTGCACGGTAATAGACTTCGAGAAGGTTAAGGACCTGCCGAAGGAGTTCAGGGGCATGAAGGAAAAGGTAAAGGTTCTGGTAAGGAGCAATGGCGTGCCGACCTACGTGGCGAAGGACATAGCCTTCCACCTTTGGAAATTGGGATTATTGCCGAACACCTTCAAGTACAGCAAGTTCATAGATGAACAACCGAACGGAAAGGTGCTGTACACGACCTCCGATGAGGGAACGAACGTCAGCTTCGGCAACGTCGACCGAGCGATAAACTTCATAGACGCGAGGCAGAGCAGCGAACAGGAGACTGTGAGGCTGGCGCTCAACTCGCTCGGAGAGAGCAAGGCGGCGAACGGGCTGATGCACGTTGCTTATGGAGTAGTGGCGCTAGAAGATGGCACGATCTCGGCAAGAAAAGGCACAGGAACAGGCTACAGCGCTGACGAACTACTGAAAGAGACGAAGGAGAAGGCGCTGTCGCTGATAAAGACGCGTTTCAATTTTGGCACCGAGGAACAGGAGACGATCGCGAAGAATGTGGCGCTCTCTGCGATAAGGTTCGAATATCTTAGGATAAGCCCGGAGAGGAAGGTCATCTTCTCGTGGGAGAAGGCGCTTGACTTCGAGGGCAATTCAGGGCCGTACGCGCAGTACAGTTACGCGAGAGCTACGAGGATACTCGAAGGCGCGCCGCAGGCTGGCAGCAAGACCATAGACTTCTCGAAGATAACGACCGATGCGGAGTTCGAAGTGGTGAAGCTCATCTCGAAGGCGAGCGCGATATTGGAGAAGACCTGCAACGAGTACAGGCCGAATGTCATAACAGAGTACATAAACGAGCTGTCGCATGCCTTCGCGAAGTTCTACGAGCTTTCGCCGGTGCTGAAGGCGGAATCGGAAGAGACTAAGGCAGCGAGGCTGGCGCTCGTATCGGCGTTCAGGCACACGGTCAAGGGCA
>CAIOIN010000002.1 GCA_903858385.1 uncultured Microcaldota archaeon
TCAATGGACTCATGTTGTAGCAACATTTAATGGAGTTGTTGCAAACTACTATATGAATGGTGCAGCTGCAGGTAGTGAGAGTTTTTCGCCTACTGGTTCTATTGGAACTACCACAGAGCATTTGTATATAGGGTATGACCCTGGTGGTCCATATTGGTTCAACGGTCTCATCTCAAACGTCCAAATCTACAACACATCGCTCGATGCGAGTGAGGTGCAGAGCCTGTATGCAGAAGGCATCGGCGGCGCGCCGCAGGTGCTGAACAACCTAGTTGGATGGTGGCCTCTGAACGGCAATGCGACCGACTATTCAGGAAATGGAAACCAAGGAACGCCTTACAGCATCATGTACACAAGCAGCTGGATGAGCGGCTACCAGGGGCATTGATTTATAAAATGAAGCGCACCGATGCTACTTCGCAATCTTCGCAAGGAACGGGTACGTGGTGTACAGCCCCTCTTGCTCCAGCTGCTTGTAGAGCATGTAGATTATGCCGACGGTAAGCAATATTCCCATGCATGATCCTATCGCTCCAGAGAGTGTGGCGAGCGCTGCAAGAAGCCCTACGAATATGCTGCCCAATACCGTGAGAGTGGGTATGTACTTCTTCAGCACGTTTTCGACTATCCTGGGATCCCTTCTGAAGCCCGGTATTTGCCAGCCGTAAGTGCCCAATTGTTCGGCGACGTTCTTCGGGCTCTGGCCAGTAAGCTCAACCCAGAACTTGCCGAAGACTACGCACAGCGCGACAAGAACCAAAGTGTAAACTATGACATGTATCCATTCCGGCACGAGCATCACGCCCCCGAACGGAAGGAACAGTTGGGTCGTGTGCTCTGCAAGATAAGTTATGTAAGGCCCGTATCCGCCTATGCCGCCGTATGATGCCGAGTAAGGCAGCGGGAATGTGGGCGATATCAGGTAGGTAATGCCTCCGGCAAGCTGCAGCGAGGTTCCTCCTCCGGACGTGGCTGTGGGCTGGTAGAAGGCGATGAACCTTGCCAGGCCCATGAGAGAGCCCTGCACGCCCGCAAGGAACCTGAACCATACCGTGAAACTCAACTCCAATGACGAAGCCAATATGACTGGGAGCACGCTGACGTAAAGGAACGGCAACGGGAGACGGCCGCCCATGCCCCTGAACTGCTCGAACGCAAGCGGCAATTCTACCTTCATCTCGTAGGTGTATATGCTTGCCAGGAAGACTATTATCGCGAAGAAGAGAGGGCCGAAGGCGATGAGCGCGCTGGACAGGGCAGCCGCACCTCCGGCCTGCACCGCGGCTATAGCCTCGGGCAGCAGTATGCTGAACGTCCCTGCGACTATGGCGTAAGAGACTCCGGCAGCGATGAACATGTTTATTCCCGAAGTCACGCCGTACTTGGTCATCATTTCATCTAGGTAGATTATCGTGATCGCGCCTATCGCAAGCTGCAGTACCACTATCGGGATGTCGGCCGAAGAGATTATCGGCACGTAGCCGGTCCAGACGAATATTATCGATTCAACGATTGCAAGGCCTATCGCAGCCATCTTCTGCAGGCTCTGGAATCTGGCCTTCTGCGTCGGATCGTTCATGTCTATCTCCAACAGACCGGAGCCGGATATAAGCTGAAGCACTATGCTCGACAGCACTATGGGCCCTATTCCGACGGTTATCAGGCTCCCTATCTTCGATGCGAATATTATGCTGACAAGCTGCAGGAAGGGCTGGTTGACTGCGGTGGGACTGACTCCTATCGCGTAGGTGTTGTAGAGCAGGAAATAGATCGTTATTATCCCTGCCGTCCAGTACATCTTCTCTCGCAGCGACAGCGGACTGGACGGGTCCTTTATCGCGGGTATGAATCCTGAAATGCTATCAATAAATTCCAGCGCCATGGGCTCATCTCCTGTTTATTGCCTTCTTTTCTGTAAGTTTAACATTATATCTGTTTGCATTCGCTGCCGCGACCACCTCTACCCTAGAACCTTTCCCTACGGCCCCGGAAAGCAGGCCGTCGAGGAACGGTATCGACATGCCTAGGAACTCCTCTCTCGCCCTCAGCCTCGAATAGGATATGCTGCCTCTCAGCGGCTTAAGGCTCGTTATCCTAGCATCTCCGAGGCCCAGCAGCCACATCGCATTCTCGATGTTTGATCGCGTCATCTTCATATTGGCAGCAAGCCGCCTGCCCATGCTTACCATTATCTGTCCTATCTCGCTGGAATAATCTTTGTGCATCAGCATCAGCGAAGCCAGGAGATAGTACTCCTCTGGAATTTTCATGTCCTCGGCGCGCTGCCTGCCTGTCTCGCGCACGCGCCCGTTAACGTACCCGAAGAATTTCTCTACGATCTGCGGGTCTATGCTGCCCGGCTCATACTGGTCAGAGGTCACGAACCTGCAGAATTCCGAACCGTTTTCGCAGCAGAGCTCCTCATTGACATGCACCAGCCGCATCCTGGCCGCGGTCAGGAAGCCCGACATGATCCCTGCTTCGAATCCGTGCATGTTGGTTCCGAGCTGCATGCTGTCCTTGTTGTGGATGGATATCTCGATCCTTCCCGGGGAAACGTTGTAAGTCACCCTCTTGTAGCCCGCCCGCTCGAGGAACGAGACGAGATCGTGCACGCTCTCCTCGTACCATTCATACTTTCTGTCCTTTTCGTACAGCCGGTAAAGAGCCCTGCCTATGGGCATCCCAGACTTGTAGTGTAGATCTCTCATGCCTTCGGAAAGATTCGAGAGCACCGAACTGAACAGCGCGGCCGATTCCGCCACCTTGTGCCCATCTTCCGTGCCGATTATGCTCCTGAGAAGTATGTCCTCATAGCTGAGCAAGGGCATCTGCCTCACCGTCCTGATCACCCTTGCTTTGATGATCTTCTTGCTCCGCCTCGTCGTCGCCCTGGCCGGCGCCTTTTTCTTGCGCCCTCCGCTCTTTTTTCGCTTTGCGATGCTCTTCAATCACACACCGGCGATCAAGCCAAGCCGTTGTTCATTATCCCTTCCATGGCCGTTATCGATCTCAGCGAGCACACCGGTGCGGTGTTGTTTATCCCCCTGCATATCTGCGCCACGTACACGTCTGCCGCTGCGTACTCCTGTATCGAAAACGCCGTATCAAAATTCTTGAACTGGCCAAGTATGCCCGCGTGGGTCATGTAACTCAGAGGCGGCAGGCTGGAGCCCTGGGTCGTGCTGTTCGGTATGCCAAAAACGCTCGCATCTGCGCCCCCATTGTAGGCAGTGCCGAAGAGCGTTGCCGGCGTCCCCCTGAATTGGCTGATGTTGGCCATGTACTCCATCGCAAGCTTGTCATTCTGTCCGGTAGCGCTCTGTATGAAATAGCTGTAGCCGCCGTTCGGTATGCTGAATCCGCTGCTTATGTTGGAGTCGTACTCGGCCGAGAAGAAATTTATGTAATTGCTGCTGTAGTAGTTGCTGAAGCTCGTGCCGCCGCTGGTTATGTTCTCCACTGCCCAGAACAGCGTCGGAGCGTCCCCGTCCTTGAGACTGCTGTAGCCCTTGTAGAGGGCGCTGAAGTTCCCGAAGCGCGAGAGCGCAAGCGCCATGGCCCATCTGTTCTCCGCGCAGTATATGCACGATATCGCTCCAACGTATATCACGCTGGGCTTTCCGTTGACCACGAAAGCCTTGACCTGCGGCTGTCTCATGAGGTAGACTGTGTTAATGTACGCACCGATGCTGCGGTTGATTGCCTCTCCCGGCATCGAAAGGTTCAACATCATCTCTCCGGCAGTCTCGAAATCGCTGTTGGGAGCATTGTTTATGACTGACAGCTCGCTGCTGCTAAGCGGATTGTTTATGCCTGCAAGCGTCTGCCCCGCAGCCGGGCCTCTCATGCCTGCTGTGACAATCGGATAAAGCGAATAGACTGCAAGGATGATCACGACGACGGCCAGGGCCCCGCTCAGGAGCTTGAACTTCCTGACCTCGGATTCCAACCTGTGCTTCGTCTCTGCGTGCTCGATGTGCTCCGCATGCTCATGCTCAACATGCATCGTGTGCTCGACATGCGCCATGTGCGCGTCATGCCTCTCTTTGCCCGTATGCGTCGTGCCGGTGTTCTCTGCCATAACATCATCTTCCTGACAATAATCAATTGCAGCTTTCGGTATTTAACCTTTTTGCAGCCATATATCCCGGTATGGAAACAAAGGCTGTGCTCAAGGAAAGGGAGACCACCGACATCATGATAACCGAGCTGGCGGACGCGCATTGCCACCTCGACCTGATACAAGACCCGTCGGTGATAAGCGACGCCATAACCGCCGGAGTGAGGACCATGGTCACCAACGGGGTGGACACCAAATCCAACGTCCGGGCAGTTGAGCTTTCGGACGGCAGGCACATCTTCGCGGCACTGGGCATAGATCCGGAGCATGCCATCAACATTAGTGGCGAAGAGCTCGAATTCAACATCGGCATGATAAAAAGCAACGCAAAGAGGATAGTCGCCATCGGCGAGATAGGCCTTGACTACAAAAAAGCCGCAGACCTCAAGGCAATGGAAAGGCAGCGCGCCATCTTCGAAGGTTTTCTGGACCTGGCGGAGAGCCTCAACCTGCCTGTCTGCATTCATTCGAGGAATGCGCTAGATGACGTGCTGTCGATAACCGGAGAGAGGAACAGCAGCAAAGTGCAGATACACTTCTTCGAAGGCAATGTGCAGCAGGCGAAGGAGATAGAGCGGAGAGGCTACATGATATCGGTTCCGCCGCTCGATTCCGGCAAGCGGACGAAAGCGATCAAGGAGATCGCGATAGACAACATAATGGCGGAGAGCGACGCTCCGGTTGCTGGAAGCACGCCGCTGGCAGTGCGCAAATCCATAGAGATGATAGCTGCGGCGAAGGCCATGAGCTTCGAGTCCGCAGCAGAGGCGGTGACGCTTAACACGAAGAGGTTCTTCAACCTGCACGCGAAGGCCGGCCTGATGCGCGCATGACCTCCCATTAATAAATATTCGGTGCGCAATACCTTATGCGTGGGCCTGTAGCTCAGCTTGGATAGAGCGACACCCTTCTAAGGTGAAGGTCGTGGGTTCAAA
>CAIOIN010000003.1 GCA_903858385.1 uncultured Microcaldota archaeon
GGGGAATTCTCCTCCGACTCGAAGGGGCTTGCGGCTCAGATGGAAGTGATGGGCGACTATGCAGTAATGCTCTACTGCAACTTGAGGATTTTTGCATCAATGGATGGAAAGCGAGACATGCAGGAAGTTGAGAGAACGCATGATGCGCACTCTAGGTTCAGGGATATGATTGAGATGGTGTTCGGGGTAGACGAACTAAGCAAAACCATGCTGATCACGACAATTGCCTTCGCTGCGCAGTTTGCAATAGACGGAAAAAAGAACTACGAGGAGAAATACGTTGATATTGGGGTCGACGAGCTGATCTCATTCACATACGAAAAGGTCGACAAAATGGCTGCGGAGTATCTGCTTGGAAAATTCAGGAAGGAATGCCCGTCGCTGCTGCTTATAAAATCAGGACAGTTGGTATCCCGCAAGAACTGGGAGGACCGGATGGATCGCCTGATCAGGGAATGATGCCGGCTTACATTGCCTCGATGATCCTATCATCGGGGTTATCCGGTTCTGCTTCTTCCTGCCTCAGCATTAGCTCATGCTGGTCGGCATCGTACGGCTTGACAAGATTGTTGAGGCCTTCTATGGCCGTCTCGTACATGCCGGCATCGGCGTAGGCGCAGATCGACAGGCACAGCGTGCAGTAGGTTATGCACCTCCCCAAAGCGTAGGTGACCGTTAAGCCGAGGTTGGCCAGCCTCAGTTCCCACACTTCGACGCTTTTGCTCGGGTACTCCATCTCGTCGAGCGAACCTTTGTAGAGCGTTCTTGCGGCCTGGAAATCGAATTGGTCCTTCGCCCTTTCCGCGGACCATGTCTTCAGGTACGCCAATTCCTTTTCATCCATCAGATGGTTTGACGCGCATTCCTTTTCGATCAGGTTTATTGCGGTGTTGAGATAATTTATGCACAGCGAGTTTATCCGCTTCGCAGTATTTTCCACAGATTCGGCGATTCCGCGCCCGCGCGTCATCGGATCTGCCTCGTAGGTATAAGCATCCAGAGAGGTGAGGTACACATCAAGATTGTTGCCCAGCAACTCTGGCAGCGTCGATTCTTCGGCGGTATCCGTATCTCCCATGTCTTCCAGCATCATCTTTTGCTGCTCTTCTATGTGCATTACCATGAATCTGGCGGCGGGTGGCGATGCTCCTTTCCCCTTCATCTGCTCGAAGATGCCGTTCATGAGCTCCGAGTTTGAAAGCGAGATGCAATCCTTCATGGCGTTGACCCCTTGGTGGATGTACTGCTGGGGATCCTTGTGCATGTCATGATTGCGTTCACTCGTGGTCATCTTCTCGCGCTCGCGACACCCGATTTCGCTAAAGACGGTTCAGCCCCATGAAATATTTATAACATGCGATGTAGTTGCGATGGGTTTTAATGCCTTCAATGCTATTTTAGATTGAGTGGTCGCATGGCCGGATACCAACCAGGAGTCTGCAACATAGGGAAGAACGAGATAAGGAAGAGGTACGCACTGGCTGCAGCCGGATTCGTAGTATCGGCGCTTGCGGCGTGTCTCATGCTATTTTACGGCCTGCCGCGGTGGGCGCTGCTCATAACATTCATACCGTTGGTGATGGGCTTCGAAGGATTCTTCCAGGGCCGCCAGAAGTTTTGCGCGGGCTTCGCCGCCGCAGGCATCTATGACTTTGCCGGTTCTGGAGGATCGAGGAACAAGGTTGCCGATGCGGAATCGCACAAGAAGGACATGGGCAAGGCGATGCAAATTCATATGTATTCGATAATCTCCAGCATCATCGTAGTCTCAATCATCTACTTTTTACTGTGAACGAGATCGTTCGCAGTTTGCAGCCCGTGAACCGATTCTCAGCGGTAATCCTCGAAGATATGGAAGCTCCACGCAACGCTTTAATAACCTACCAGTAATTTATAGCTTGACGGAAAGACGTGGTGTTTAAATTGAGCATTTTTTCGATGTCGCAGACCAAGCAGGACATTAACAGGATAGGAGAGATAATGGGCCTGCTGGCCAGGTACGAGTGGGGCGAGTTCGCAGACCGCATAAGGAAAAAGGAGAAGCTTCCCATACGGCTGCCGAAGGGCAAGCCCATCATAGCGATCAGCAGGATAAGCTCTCAGGAGAGGCTGCGCATGATGCTTGAGGAGCTCGGCCCGACCTTCGTGAAGTTCGGCCAGATGCTCAGCACGCGCTCGGACATAATAGGCGAGGATTACGCCGAAGAGCTGGCGAAGCTGCAGGACAACATGAAGCCCTTCCCGCCAGAGCAGGCGAAGCAGATAATAGCCGACGAGCTGGGCAGCAAGGTGGGGTCATTATTCGCGAGCTTCGAGACTGAGCCGCTGGCATCCGCTTCGATAGGGCAGGTGCACAGGGCGGTCCTGAAAAACGGGAAGAGGGTGGTCGTGAAGGTGCAGCGCCCGGGCATATTCGAGAAGGTCAAGGAGGACCTGCGCATAATGCGCTACCTTGCGCTGCAGGCCGACAGGCACATACCCGAGGTGAAGGAGTACGATCCGATCTATCTCGTTGATGAGTTCGAGAGGTCCATAATGAAGGAGCTTGATTTCTCCAGAGAGGCAAAAAGCGCGGTGCGCCTCAAGAACAACCTGAAGGATGATAAGGGGGTCTATGTACCTGGAGTGTACGAGGAGCTCTGCACCAAGAAGGTCATGGTAATGGAGGAGGTGCGGGGGGAGAAGCTCTCGGCCATCATAAGCTCCGGATCGAAGAAATATGACCGGAGGCTTATTGCGAAGAGATGCGTGCATGCATTCTTCAAGATGGTCCTGGTCGACGGCTTCTACCATGCGGACATGCACCCCGGCAACATAATAATATTGAAGAAGGGCACGGTCTGCCTTTTGGACTTCGGCCGCGTCGGGACCATAGACAGCGATGTCGCGGAGAGCATATTCAGGCTCGCGCTCTTCGCTGTTGAAGATGACACCAGTGGCCTAGTCGCACACATGATAAGGACGGGAATGATAACCGACAGCGCCAACACCGATTCGTTCAAGGCGGATGTCTCGGACGTGCTTGATGCGTACTACAGCAAGAACATAGTGGACGTGAAGATGGGGCAGATGCTTTCCGATCTGATGTCGGTCATAAGCAAGTACGAATTCAAGCGGCCAAGAGAGGTGGCGGAATTGACGCGGTCGCTGCTCATACTCGAAGGCGTTTGCAACAGCCTCGATCCGCAGTTCAACATGGCCGAGGAGTTCGAGCCCTACGCGAAGGACATACTGCCGAAGGGCATGGACCTGCAGAAGACGTTCAAGGCCGTGATGGACAACGCAATCGATCTGGAGTACATCGCCAGGTCGGTGCCTGCGGCGCTGAGGAGCTTCATCAGCAAGATAGAGGAGGGGAAGCTCAAGATAGAGATGGAGCACAAGGACCTCATGGAATTCTCCGGGGACCTTGACAGGATAAGCAACAAGCTTTCCGTGGCGCTGCTCGTGTCGGCGCTGATCGTTGCTTCATCCATCATGGTGCAGATCAGCAGAACTTTCGGGCTGCTCGGCTTCTTTGTCAGCGGCCTGCTCGGATTATGGCTGGTGGTGAAGATATTCCTTGATTGATGCTAAGATGATGACATGAAAAAATCTGAAAAGGAAATGGACAAGTTCGTGAAAAAAGGCATGGAGTTCGGCGTCGGCGTGGCTTACATGGCCGTGAAGGCGATGAACGGGGCGTTGGACAAGCTCGAGAAGGAAGGCAAGATAGACAGGAAGGACAGCGAAAGGCTGGTCAGGGAGACGGTCAAGAAATACGAGGCTCAGGGAGATAGGTATGCCAAGAGCGTCAAGAGCCAGATGGACAGCCTAACCAAGTCGGCCGCGCCTTTCGTCACAAAGAAGGAGATGAAGGAGCTCAATGACAGGATAGACAGCATAAGCAAGATGCTGAACAAGCGCAAGAAGTGAGAACGGCTCATATCTCGAGGAGGGACATCCCTCCTTTAGAGGTATCGTCATTGCGCAGCTTTGCACAGACGTAGGGCGTGGCTTCCGCTTCTCTGTCTGTGCTTTCGAACGCGGTGCCCAGCACCACATAGCCTTTCCTGAACAGATCCCAGAAGGTGCTCACCGGACGTGCATACGTATCCCATTCCTTGAAGGTGCTTTCCGCCAGATGCAGCAGTACCCCAAAATATTTCACGTAGAGCGACGCCGCGAACGACATCAGCATCATGGCCTTTTCGACCGCCTCGACCTCGGTCAGCAGCACTATCCTGTTTACGGGCATGTCGATTAGCGCTTGTATCAGCATCGGATCCAGCCTGGGCATCGACCCCGCCTCGGACATGGCCCTGCGGACGCTTGGATTGTTCTCGGACACCGCCTTCACCACAGCATAGTCCACCGCTTTGGAGACGTTCCCCAATCCGGCATCATGCGCTACGTCGGTAGCAGCGCTGAAAGCTTTTATCTCCATCAGTCCCGTTTCTATCATAGACGAAGCTGCATCAGGGTCACTGCGCCTGAGCAGCGAGTCCACCTGCGCGAACGTCCTCATGTCGCCTTTTCTGCGAGCTTCCGAAGCCATCATCGCACCGGCAAGAGTGCGGCCGCAGAACCCGCGCACATTGCTGCCGGGGCTCGGAGCAGGATCAGATATTTTCGCCCTCTTCAGGTCGTTGATCATGAAGTCGTTAATCCATTGCTGCTGGTTCTTCGGCAGCACGGACACGACGCTTGGCAGATTTATGTCCCTTGACATGGAATCTCTGCAAACTAAGATGTTTCATCTAGTATTTATTGGTTTTGCGCGATCGCTTCTTCCGAATGCATCGCAGTTGTTTTTTGAGGATCAGATCAGTTCTGGGCCGAGACGCGCATGATGTGGTCGTATTCCGCGTAGGAGTTGGCGTCCACCCGGTCGAGCTCCTTCAGTTCCGCGAGGTTTTTTAATGCCGCACCGTCCAATCCGGCCGCAGCATTGCTGAAGGCCTTGAGCGCAAGGAAGTAGTTGGAGATGCCCTTCGCTATCTCGTTCGATGCGATTCCCATCCAGTCCTCTACATGCATGACGGTCATCATTCCGTCAATCGCAGGCTGGCGCTTCTCGAATTTGAAATCTTCTGCGCTCCTTTTTACGAACCATTCCGAAAGCTCGGATAGCTCACCCTTCTCGACCTTACCGTCGAGAAGCTCTATCGCGGCCTTGATGTTGGACACGGTCATATCGAGTACGAGGCTCTTTATCTCGTCTATGCCGTGCAGCAGGCGGTCCCGTGGGCCATCTTCGGATCTGAGCGTGCTTGCTGAAAGGCTTGGTGACGCGATGGTTATGAACATGCTCCCAGAGAGGGTCGACGGCACGAGGATTGTGAGGTAGTACATGGTGTTGAAGGTTACAAACTCCTTGAGCGCCGCATCGAGCATTGCCGGATCCCTTGGATTCGAGAGAGCCATGCGTGTGACGTCTGCCATTTTTTGTTCCCTCCTTTGGATGTCGTTGGCCTTTGAGATCTCGTCGAATGCCTTCATGTTACTTTTCGTCATGCCGCGCTTTGCAAGCTCGAAGCCGAGAGAATTTTCTTTTTTGTGTATCTCGTCGGCCATGAACTTCCTGAAGGAGTCTATCCCATTGGACATGCGCTGCACGAATATCTTCCCGCCGTTGTCCATGGGTTCCTTCTGGATGGGCTTTCCTTGTGCGTTTCTCAGCATGGACCTGACGGCTTTCTCGGCATGGACCCCGATGAGCAATTTGAGGTCATGCATCGCATCGCCGCACAGAGCTTCGCAGGCCATGTCATCGCCGTAGGGCGCGGCATTGGCGTTCGAATAGGCTGAAAGGCACAGGAGCTGCCTTGAGACGCCATTGAACAGGACGCTGCCCATCGCATCTTTCAGGCCCTTGGTTTTCTCCACCCAAAATTCATCATGGGGTGAAAGGTATTTCATATTCATGAACGCCTTCTGGAGCGGGTTGCAGTCGGCCCTCGTGCCGAATCCATCATTCTGGCGCTCCGCGATCCAGTCCTTGACCGTCGCCGTATCCATAGTGCCGTGCTCGGCCAGAATCCTGACCGTCTTATTGAGATCCACGAAGCTTCCGTAGTCGATTGTTTCTATCAACTGTTCGAACGCTCTCGATATCTCTGATGCGCGGCGTTCCCGCCCTTTCGGATTGTCATCCATTCCCGCGTAGGTGCATGCCATGCTGGTATAGGATTCTATGCATGAAAGGAAGGCCAGGCACACCGAATTGCTGTTGGAGTAGTCCATTTTTAGGCTTTCTTCCATATTCTTTGCGCGGTGATCCGCAACTTGCTTTTCGAACTCGCTTGCCCTCTTCGGAGTGTCCGTCTTTTTCAGGAACGAGATGATCTTGTCTTCTATCTTGTAGGTCTCTGCGAGCAGGTAGGATTGTATGGCATCCACTCCGCGTTCCCAGTATTGATGCTGCATCTCAGCAGCTTTATCGTGGTTTCGGGCAAACGCCATATTTTCACTGATATTGTTTCTTTAGCCGATTCAGTCCGACTTTTGCAACGTCTGAGATTGCCGAAGCGCGTCCCATGATGCACCGATGAACTCCAGCCCGTTGATCTCGCAGGCCGACTTTATCCTCAGCGCGCAGGATACGCCTGCAGCATTTCGATGGGAAAGGGAATTTGCAATGGCCTCCCTGGAGAAAAGCTTGAACTGGGCGCGTTCTTCTTTTGACAGTTCCATAGACGACAACGCTTCCGATATGAAGCTAGCGTCGCCCTCCATGCCGCCGCCCTTCTTGCCGTAAGCCCCGTCGGTCTGGCTCTTTGATATCATGCCTGCGATTTCCTTGACAAGGCCGTTCATGATCTGTCGATTGATCTGCGACCGGTCTTCAGGCGTCCAATCGAACGCGGATGCTCTTGTTATGTCGTATCTTTTCCCGCCCCTGAACCATTCAGGCACGGATTCTACAACTATTGGCGCACTCGCTTGCAGTGCCTCTTTCATGTCGATATCGCGGAAACGCTGGGCCTTGGACAGGTAATCTATATTCATTCTGATGAGCGTCGGAAGGCTGTCGGTGTACGCTTTTGCGGCATTCACTACTGCGCCGTTGCCGTCCGACTGCCGCAGATAAAGCGCGTACGCCCCCTGCTCGGTGGAAACCGGCCTGAATGCCACTGCACTTGCTTCGCTTTTGCCTGCATCATCCATGCCCACGTGGTTATGGAATATACTGCTAATGGCCTTGGATTGAGATGAATTTGCCATGAGTTCGTGCCATGCTGCCATCATGGCTGACTTCGTCTCTATTAGTTTCGAATGTGGTCCTGTTGAAGCTTGATGATCATTTTTTCCTTTGCTTTGCATATATTCACAGTAGTGATTTCCGTTTAGGAGATATTTATGCAGTACTTGCGGCTTCGTCTATTGACGACTATGCCGATTGGACAGTTTCTCCCCGGGTGCACCTCTTTTGGGCAGTTTGGTTTCTTTCGCATTTATGCCAGCCCAAAGGCGCGTGAAAGTGAATCAATAAATATCTAGACGGACGGAAGGATAGCCGGTGCGATTGATGTTCTCGGCACATGACAATCAAAAGGCTCCAGACGAAAGGCAGTCTAAAGTGATCTCGGGAGTGATACCGGCCGGTAGCCTCCTACACGAGGATTTTAATTCCGCGCTCGTCAGAGGCAGCTTCTCCCAATTAGCACTGATGTGCATGGACGACTCTTTGAGGCAGACTTGGAGTGATCTGTTTGATCCGCAGGTAAAGATGCACGTTTCGGAGAACCATGAATCGCTGAGCGCCGTATTCAACAGCTATGGCGACCTTAGGCTGGATGAACTGGCGATTTACAACAAGGTGGATATGGATAAGAATGCCTCTGCTGCTTTCTTCAAGAAATTTATTACTAGTAAACCTTTCGAATTCGCGCCAGGGATGAGATGCCTGCTTTATTCCGGGAAGGAAGTGGGAAATCTCGGGTTTATGACTGCCCTGATGGGCAGGGACGAAGATTATTTCGTCGTGCCGATCATGAACAGCGGGTTTTATCTGGGCGCAGAGACCGGCGCACTCTTAAGGAAGAATGGCAAGTTTGCAGGCGTCGCGTTCGTAGGGTATTCTGCGGGCGTGTACCCCCACAGTAACCACCGCTACCTTTTGCGCGATGGCAGCTGCATTGAAGGAAAGGTGCTCGTAGCGCAGAAGGACAAGGAGCTGATAGACCAGAACAAAAACAAGCCCATGCTGATAGTCGATGACCTGATTGCGACTGGCGAGACCACGGCCAAGGTGGAGGAGATGCTGAGGAAGGATCACGGGGTCAAGGAGATCTATAAAGTCGTCAATGATTATTCGTGTCTTTATCTCTGATTCATTCGTTAAGCTTTCAGTTCGTGGAAGATGTTCGGATTCTTTATTGCCGACCGGCCTATCATCGCTCCGAAAAGGCCCAGTTTTTTGAGCCCTGCAATCTGCTCCTTCGTTTTTATGTCGCCGTTCGCGACGATCTTCTTTCCCGTATCGGCGCATTTCGCATAGACTGAAAAGTCTGCGGGAGCGTTCAGGGTCTGTTTTGCGGTCCTCGCATGCACAACGAAGAATGAGGCATCGACCTCGCGTATCAGGTTGAGGTACGCGCCTTTGCCCTTCTCATACTCGTCAAGGCCGAGCCGCATCTTCACTGAGCAGTCGTAGCCGGACCTGCTTATCAGCTTGACTATCTCATTGACCCGCGATACCCTCTTTATCATCGCTGCACCAAGGCCTTGCCTTATGAATTCGGGAGAAGAGCAGCCGAGGTTCAGGTTGAAGCCCATGAATCCTTCGGTCA
>CAIOIN010000004.1 GCA_903858385.1 uncultured Microcaldota archaeon
ATCTCCTTCGGATTTATCAGCGCCTCTGCCTGAACCGGAGTGATCAGCTCGCCTTTGTAGAATGAGGAATAATCCTTTATGTTTATCTCGATGGCGCCTTCCTGCAGCACCTTGTCTATGAGA
Organism: uncultured Microcaldota archaeon; assembly: GCA_903858385.1. Classification (GTDB taxonomy): domain Archaea; phylum Micrarchaeota; class Micrarchaeia; order Micrarchaeales; family Micrarchaeaceae; genus CAIOIN01. The sequence continues at coordinate 124 of CAIOIN010000004.1, forward strand.
TCCGAGTCGCACATCGCTATTATGGCGCCGTTCTCCGTCCTGTGTTTTTTGAAGTATATCATGTCAACCATACCTGTAGATCAGCATCGTTGCAGCGAGATACATTATGCCATACCAGACCAGCCAAAGGCTGCCGGCAAGATTGTTGAGGTAGAGCGCTAGGCCGCTCGATGCGAAGAGCACAAATGAAAAGAATATCTCAGCCATGGTGTTGAATATAGAGAAGCTTGCGCTGCGCCTGCTGCGCGACTTGGCCTTGCGCCAGTGCATCGTGGGGTTTACCCCGAGCACAGCCGCGATTGCAGCCTTGGTTCTCACTATCGCGAGCGCGAAGTTGAGCACGAAGAGCATCATGCCCCTGCTTATGGACTTGAAATACACCTTGGTAAGGATCACGGGCACCATGAGCGACAGTATGAACGCGGCGAATCCGAACAGTTCGACGAACTGCTGTATGTTGCTTGCCATGAGCAGCTGCGATATGGTCATGTGCGCGAACGCGAAGTTTGAGAACACTATGAGCAGGGACACTATCGTGGTCAAGACCAGCATGACAGAGAGGTAGTTGAGTCCGAAGCCGTGCGTCACGTAATCGACTTTCGAGATGCGCGACTTCAGCGTCACCTCCTTCGAGATGAGCTTGTCGAAGAAATAGCCGAGGAACTGCGTGTCGCCGTAGTTGTAGCGCCACTGCTGCCTTGCAAGCGCGGTGAATGTGGTTATGGGCATGCCGTAGGCGTATATCTTCGGCAGGTAGAGGCTTTTGTAGTTGTTGACATCCGCTTCGAAGCTGAAGAAGGTGTCCTCCACGACGTATTCGGGGAAGCCGCCAATCTTGTTAAGCGCTTCGCGCTTTATCACGCCGCATGAGCCCGCGAATATTGCGGTGTTGTTGAATGCGCGCGCCGGCTGTATGAACGTGTAGAAGAAATCGTCGAACAGCTTCACCGAATCGGAGAAGAACGTGCCGTTGAAGCTGCTCTTCCTCGTCTGCACGTATGCTAGTCGCTTGTCCGCAAAGTACGGGATCAGCTCCAGGAGGAAAGTCTTGTTCGTGAGGTACTCGTCAGCATCGAATATCGCGACGAACTCCTCTTTCGAGGATTTCATCATATTGTTCAGCGCGCCGGCCTTGAAGCCGGATCTGTTTCCGCGGTGCATGAATGTTATGCCGTTCTTGGCGCTGAAATCCTGGAGCGCTGCTGTAATGCTCTCGTTCGTCGAATCGTCCAAGAGGTAGAACTTCATCTTGCTTTTCGGGTAATCCATTGTCTTTAGGCGCAGCATGTTCCGTTCAACCATCTTGACCTCCTCGTTGAACACTGGAACGACCACGGCCACGGTGGGGAAGTCGTGCATTGGATTCAGGCCGTCGCTTACCTCCTTTATGTATTTGTAATAGAAATACGACCGGTAATAGAGCGTTGCTGAGGTTACATTGAAGAATCCGCTCACGCACGCAAGCATCAGGAACGCGATCGCAAGCAATAGGGTGAGCACGTTTGTGGCTGTGACAAGCATGTATACGGCGAACGCTGCGCCGCTCAATGCCAGTATGATGAATAGGAACACGGTAAACAATCTAAGGAGGAGGTTTCCGCCTATTCCTTCGTTCTCAAATTCCATTAAATCGTGCCTATTGCCTGTGCGAAAGCTTTAAGATATATTAATTGCTAAGGCTTATAAATAGTCTATCGGGTTTGAAGCTGGGGTGGCAGAATCAGGTTAACGCGCCAGTCCCGAAAACTGGTTTCCGCAAGGAATTCTGGGTTCAAATCCCAGCCCCAGCGAATGATTTGACTGATTTGATGCACAAGGCAATAACAGTGATGGCTTTCGGTTCCTTCGACCTGCTCCATCCGGGCCATCTGCTGTATCTGAGGAAGGCCCGGCAACTGGGCGACAGATTGATAGTCGTGGTGGCGAGGGACAGCAGCATTGAGACGTTCAAGCACAGGAAGCCGGTGATGGGCGAGAGGGCACGGCTCGAGACGGTAGGCGCGCTCAAGACAGTCGATAAAGCGGTGCTGGGCAACAGGCTTTCCACACCCACAGACATGTACAGGATACTCAAAAGGTACAGGCCGGATGTCATAGCCTTCGGATACGATCAGCGGATAGGATTTGATGGCATAAAGGAATGGCTGAAAGAGAACGGACTGAAGCCGAAGGTCGTCCTGATAAGGGCAAGGGACAACGTCGGTGTGTTCAAGAGCACCAAGCTGAAGAAAAAGCTGCGCAGCCTGAGACTCACTTGATCATGGCGTTCGCCATTGCCTCTGCACATTTGCAGCCCCTCTTTTGCGGTATGTTTGAGGTTATCTCTGCAATGAGGGTCTTGACCCTGCCCAAGTTTGCCGCGAACATCCTGTTTATCTCGGACATGCTGACCGGTTCTATGTCGCTCCTTCCTTCCAGCCCGGCATCGTAATCGGTTACTATGCCTATGCCAAGATAACACAGCTCCTGTTCCCTTGCAAGGACGGCTTCCGGATATTGAGTCATGTTTATGGTGTGGATGCCCTGCTTGCTGAAAATGCGCGATTCCGCCTTTGTAGAGAAGCGCGGACCGTTTATGACTACGACAGTGCCGCTCTTGTGGTGATTGATCTTCAGCTTTTCTGCTGCCTTTGCGGCTATGCTCCTGAGTTCCGGACAGTATGGCTCTGCCGGGCTGACGTGAGCAACAGGGTAAGAATGGAAGAAGGTGTCATCCCTGCCGTAAGTCGCGTTCACGAACTGGTCGAAGAAAACCATGTCGCCGGGTTTGTATTCCGACGCCAAAGAGCCGACGGTGCTGGTGGCTATTATCCTGCTGACGCCCAGGGACTTCAGCGCGGCTATGTTTGCCTTGTAAGGCACTTTATGCGGGGGTAGGACGTGCTTCGCCCCGTGCCGAGGCAGGAAAGCGACAGTTCTGCCGCCCAATTTCCCTACGGCTATATTGTTGCTAGGCTTGCCGTACTCTGTGTTTACTTCTATCTCTTCAAGGCCGGTTGCCATCGAGTACAGGCCAGAGCCGCCTATGATGCCAATATCAGCTTTCATGAACGCACCGGTATGGTATGTGCTTTGAATCTTTAAATATCCTGATTTTGCGGGGCGCCGCTGATGAACTCGTCAAGAAGCACGGTTGCGTACGATCCCGCCTGTAGGGAGAACCTTAGAACAGCGGATTTATCATCGCTGTTTGTCGAGTGCTGCAGATCCATGTACGGCGCGAAGAGCAGCCTGGGCGACCCCTTCGAATTCAGCTCGTTCATTCCCTTTACCCTGAAGGATTCCGGCTTAAGGTCAAGCTCCTCCAATGCCCTTGCTTCGAATTCGTTTATGTTTTTGGTATCGTAGCCGATGACATTGCCAACGATGAACGGTCTTTCGTCCCTGCTTTTTTGCGCATATCTCTCGATTGTGGAAAGGTCGCAGAAGCCGTATTTGCCGGGATAGCAGACCATGTCGCCTTCTTTGGATTTTGTCTCGCCGTTCGATATCCTGTGCTCAAGTTCCTTGTTGAAGATGTAGGCCTCGACGGAATGTATGAACATCAATGACAATGACCTTGGCAACCTTCTCAATGCATTCGAATACTCGCCAGGGAACCTTGTGAGGTGCTCTATGACCTGACGCTCGTACTTCAGATATTGCGGGAAATACTGCAGAGCGCTCTTGAAATTCATATCTTCCTGCAGTTTCTTTCTCGCCTGCACTGCTTCTTCGTTCGTCTCGTTGGTCGTGTTCGTGAGGAAATTCTTCACTGCGCCTTCGAAATCCCCTTTCATCATGCTCACGCCCACGTCGACGTTATTATCGCGGATGCCGAAGCGCTGCAGGCCGAAGTAATTCGGGAAGACGCCGTCAAGCTCGCGGGCTATATCATCGAAGTCGTTTGAATCTTGCAGGTTTCTTGCCGTTATCGTGAACCTGTTGCCAAGAAGGTCTCCCAGCTTCATCTTTTCAGAGGCTTTCCACGCGCCGTTTATTGTTACATCTTTCAGGTGAACGTTCGCAAGGTCTTCTGGGGTCGCCCCGAAGATGCTGCAGAGCTGCACCGAGATCGACATCCTGTCCTTCGTTCCGGCGAAGCCCGTTGATTTTATGCCCCTCCTCATCTTCCTCGCAAGCTCCTTCAGCGCCTGCAGGGTGTTCCAGCCCTTTTTCTGCATGATGAAAAGAGATATGTTGCCATCGGTAGATGGCTCAAAACCTAGTTCAGTGGGGGAGTACTTCTTGTCCATCTCGAGGACTGAGCCGCTCTTTGTTATCTCCTCGACAACGAAGTCCTCGGGTTTGGTCTTTATCTGACCTTTTGCCTTGCCTCCCTTCGATAATGTTAGCATCAGATTCCTCTGCAGGCCTAAACGTCGTACCGTTCCC
>CAIOIN010000005.1 GCA_903858385.1 uncultured Microcaldota archaeon
CCCTTAACGAAACTGCATAGCCCTCAGCCTGCGCTTTTTCAGCATCGTCATTCCCTCTAAAATCTGGACAGCCGATCTTCAAAGTATTAATTACAGTTGCCATTTTATCCCCATTAAATAAGACGTCTTATATTATTTATGCTTTACCCTCCCCATAACCCATCCAAAAAAGCTCACTGAAGATGGGCATAATCGTTGAAGGTGACCATCTTTATAGTGCCAGTCTCATCCATCATCAATTCGGTTATCCCGGTGTTCATGGCCCTGAAAAACCTTGCGGTTTTGCGAAGTTCACCGGCAGTAATATCATCTCCGGACAGGCATACTGCCAAAAGCACGCCGATGAATGCGCCGTGAGTCACGACCAGAATCGATTCCTCCCTTCTTGATCTCAGGTAAGCCAAAAACTTCTTCACCCTTCCCATCACCTCGAATACGTTTTCCGCATCGGAGTAGTGCCACTTGGCGTCATCGGCATTCTTGTAAATCGTGTCCCACATCTCCGATCTTTTTTTACTGCTCAACTTTACTCCAAACGTTTTCGAAGGCAATCTCCATTCCCCGATCAACTCCTTGTAGACAATCTGTTTGCCAATGACCCCGTTCATTATCCTGGCGGTCTGCATGGCGCGTTTGTATCTGCTGCAAAATACAACCTCAATATCCATTCCTTTGAATCTTTTGGCTATAACTTCAGCCTGTCTGATTCCGTTGTCCGTTAGCTCCACTTCCTTGCCGCCATAGGCATTTATGACATTTGCCTTGCTCTCTGCGTGCCTCACAAGGAAAATCCTCATAGAAATCAACCGGGTTTTGCGTAATCTGAAAACAGACACGCGTTGTAGCCCTCTTTTTGGAGGTTCTCCACGAACTTCTCGCAGTGGCTGCCGTAAGCGACCACCTTTTTCGCCTTTGCAGTCTCTATGTAATCGACGCTCTGGGAGAAATCGGCATGGTCGCTAAGGCCGAACTGCGCGTCGGTCCGGAATCGGAACACCTTTGCGAAGCCGGTTGCAACTGCCGTATAAACGTTCTTGTTGTACGCCACAGAAAGCTCGTGCGCCAACACCTCTACATCCCTGCGCTCCGTGACCCCTACAAAATCGCCGTTAATCAGCTCCTTGAAATCGCCATCGGCTTCGAAAGCCGGGGCATAATCGAGTTCCACTCCGTTCTTCTGGTACACCCCGTTTATGCCGTGTATCTTCCTGCTCACGACCGGCCTGATTCCCGCATCATTCAGCAACGCAATCAGCTCCTGCGACTTGCCCATGGCGTACGCGCTGAACAGGACTATCCCGCCCTTCAACTTTTCCCTGGCCCAATCCTGCATCTGCGCACCCACCTGCATTTTATCTTCGAACACCACACTCGGATCTGGGTACACCGAGGTCATTATCACGCAGTCTGCTTCGACAACCTCTATCGGCCTGGTCGTCTTCGAACTCTGCATCTGGAAGTCCCCGGTATAAACAATCCTCTCGTTTGTCTCAGGTGCATCCATGCAAAGCTGCTTTGCTCCCAGCATGTGCCCCGATTCCAGCAATCGCAGTCCAGCATTCCCGGCAACCCCGCTGATGTCCAGGTTGTAGACCTGCTTCATTAGTTGTATGGTCTGGTCGCTGGCGAGCACGTGCTTCGAGGATTTAGCAGCAGAAGTATGGTCGCTGTGCGCGTGCGATATGAAATCCAAGTCCGAGCCTCGCTCGCGCTTGTCAAGCGATATGTTAAGGCCGTTGACTGAAAGCATCGGGTCGCCGGCAGATATTCTCTGGCAAAATATTAATCACTTGCGCAAGTCAGAATATAGTCCTCTGTCCCTTCCGCAGCTCAAGTGCGTAGACCCTTATGCCGACCTTCCTGACTGGTTTGTCCTTCACCAGCGTTTTCAGGAGTTCTTGCGATATGCCGTAGGCCAATTCGAACGAATCCGAGTAGTTGCTCAGGCTCCTGTTCTTTATTCGCTCCGCCAGGTCCGCGTACTTCACCTTGACCGAGACGCCTTTGAACCACATCTGCTGCTTCTTAACCTCTTCGATCGTCTCCTTCGCCAATTTTTCCAAGGCCGCGGTTATCTGCCCGATGTCGTTCGTGTAGCGGTCTAGGGTTATCTCCCTGCCTATCGAGAGCACGTCATACCTGTCTTCTATCCTGCTCTCATCTATCCCGTTCGCCAGCAGGAAGAGCTCCTTCCCGAAGGCGCCGAACGAGTCTATGAGCACGTTGGGGTCCATCTTCGACAGCTCGCCTATCGTTTTTATCTTCATCGACTCAAGCTTCTCTGCAGTCTTCCTTCCTACGCCGAGAAGCGCACCCACCTTTTTGTCCTTCAGGAAATCCTTCAGCTCCTCTTTCCTCAGCACGCCTATGCCGTTCGGCTTAGCGGTGTCGCAGGCCATCTTCGCGTA
>CAIOIN010000006.1 GCA_903858385.1 uncultured Microcaldota archaeon
CATGCTCACGAAGCCGAAGCGCTGGAAGACCTCTTCTACGCGCTTGATCAGCTCGTTCCTGAATAGAGCTTCGTTTGGCATTAGGTCTCTTACTCCTCTGGGGAACGGCATCTCTGGCACAGTATCAACGATAGGAATAGGAAATCAATTAATAAAACAGTATGCGTATCAGAGATTGCTCTTTAGCCACTTCTTCAACGCGTCCTTCGATATCGCGCCGATGTTCATGGCCTTCACGACCCCTTCTTCTATGAGCAGCGTCGTGGGTATGCTCATTATGTCGTACTTCTGAAGAATTTTCTGGCTGTCATCCGCGTTCATCTTCAAGAATTTCACTTTGCCGTCGTAGTCCTTCGAGACTTCCTCTATGATGGGGGCATAAAGCCTGCATGGCCCGCACCAGTCAGCCCATATGTCGATCACGACAGGTATGTTTGACTTCAGCACCATCTTTTCAAAATTGACCTCGTTTACGTCGGTTATGCTCATCGAAACACACTCAAGTAGGATTAATTTTTACAGAATTAGTTGACCCGTATGAGTATAAATACATTTTTGTTTTCCATCGGCATCTTTGCTAATACAGCCATACTCGACTGCTTATAAAAGTTGCGCCGCAGTCCATTACATTATTTTGCGCGGTTTTTGCCGCACAGCAACGTATTTATTTCTTAGAAGCAACAGATCATTGTTTTAGTGCTGCGGTGCGCGAATGGGAAAAGTATCGAAGGCGGAGATAAAGAGGCTGGTGAAGAACAACTCAGGAGTAGCGATAAGCGATACCGCCATAGAGTCCATCGCGAAGCTGCTCGAGGCCAAGGCGAAGAAGATAGCGGAATATGCGGTGAAGAGGGCCAAGGCGCACAACCGCGACGTCGTGACCGAAGAAGACGTGGACACATACCGCCTCAAGTTCGGCGACTGAATGATTGAAGGCATAGCGTTCGTGGCAAAGGGCGAAGGCAGGGCAAGGCTGGATTACAGCTCGAATGGCATAGCTGTGGTAAAGCAGTGGGAGGCGAAGGGAAAGCGCATACTCGAGACGGTTTTTGACGAGAACGGCGCGGTGCTGCAGCAGCAGCTGCTTGACGTCGAAGGCAGCGGATTGGATGCGATGATAGAGCGCGAGCTCCGGAACGTTCCGGCGAAAGAGGTGAAGAGCAGGCCGTACGAGGACGTGAAGCTGAAGAAGCCGTGCCCGGACTGCGGGAGCAACGCTTTGGAGAGATGCGACAGGTCCGTTTCCGGAGACGCACTTCCGGTAGTGCCCATGTATCTTTGCAAGGAATGCGGCAAGACGAGCTACCACTTGACAACCAAGTATCTTGAGTACCTCATAGGCAGAAACAAGAACCTGTTCGCGCAGGACGAGTTGGCCAAGATGGACGACAACCATGACGTTTTTGTCAACGAGTTGGAGGAGTACATATTAAGAATATTCGCATCCAAGAAGGTAATGCGCATAAAATAAGGTGGAAAAATGGCAATACTATTATCCGAGCTGTACGGCAAGCAGATACTGAGCAACACTGGAAAGAAGATTGGGATGGTAGAGGATGTGGTACTCGACTTCGAGAAGGGCAGCGTTTCAAGCCTTCTTCTGGCGAAAATAGACGACCTTGTGAAGGGAACGAGCAGCCACTCTGCACTGGCGAAGAACAGCGTGCGCTACGAGAGAGTGAAGAGCGTCTCCGAGACGATCATAGTAGGCAGCGAAAAGATCTAAGCTATTGGCGTGCAGGCTGGTAAACTTTTCCGACTTAGAATGAGGTGGGCATATGATGAGGATAGGAGGTTCGGCACCGGACATCACTGCAGAGGCTTATTTTCCGGTAGATGGCAAGATGAAAAAGATCAGCTTTGCCGACAGCAAGGGCAAATGGGTAATACTTACTTTTTATCCTGGAGATTTCACGTTCGTCTGCGCGACAGACATTGACGCGTTCATGACGAAATACGCAGACTTCAAGAAGAACGGCGCGGTGCTGTACGCGATAAGCACCGACAGCGTTTACTCGCACCGGGTATGGGCGCAGACATCGCCGAGGGTGCGGAAGAGCATGATCGCGATGATCGGCGATTTGAAGGGCAGGATAACAGCTGCTTATGGCTTGCTCAACGAGAGCACCGGAGCCGCGATGCGCGGCGTAGTTATAATCGACCCTGACAGAAAGGTGCAGTACCTCTCGGTCTTCAACAACGGGCTGGGAAAGGATGCTGTGCACATATTCAACGCCTTCATGGGCCTGAAGTACATGCGCGACCACAAGGCAGGCACAGGAAAGGTTTGCGCGATACCTGCAGGTTGGAAGCCGGGGGATAAGCCGTTGAATTATGATCCGGTAAAGGACATAGGAAAGTACTGATTCGCATTCTCAGCTGGAACACCATTCCGTGATCACTCTTTTGAACACTTCGGTGCACTGTTCTAGATTATTCACGGACACACGCTCGTTCGCCTGATGCGCGGCTTCCGAGTATCCTGGCCCAAAAACAGCGCAGTCTATGTTCGCCTTTCTCTTGTAGATCTCGGCTTCGGTGTACCAGGGTGCCCCGTAGGTTTTGGACCCTGACGCTCGTTTCATTATTTCAATTATTTTTGAGTCTTTGTCGAGTTTGAAAGCGCTTGCTCCGTACAATTTTACTTCTGCATTTATCCCCATTTTCCGGAGTAGCCCTTTGACTTGATCCGCCGCAAGCTCCGGCGTCTCGCCTATTACGATTCTCCGATCCACGTTTATGATGCAGGAATCTGGAACCACGTTTGTGGCAGTGCCCCCTTTGATCTTGCCAGTATTTACGGTGCCCCTGCCAAGAATTTTATCTTCGACTGTGAAACCTTTGGCTAGCTCCTCCAGAGCGGTGATGAAGCGCGCAGCCTTTAGTATGGCGCTGTCTCCTAACTGTGGTGCTGAGCTGTGTGCAGCCTTACCATGGAAGCTGATTTTCATACACGCTATGCCCTTCTGCGCCACTTGTATCCGCATGTCGGTCGGCTCTGCGATTATGCCGTACTTGACTCTGTTGAATATATCCTTTTTATTGTCAAGTAACCAATTAGAACCGGTAAATTTGCCTTCTTCGTCGGCCACGAACGTGAGAAGTATGCCATGATTCGCAGCTTTGGAAAAATCAATATCCGAGACTGCTGCCAATATAGAAGCGATTCCGCCTTTCATGTCAGAAGCCCCTCTGCCGTACAGCTCGCCGTTGAGAAGTTCGGCCTTTAGTCCGTGTTCCCACAGCTTTTTGTCGCCGACAGGCACGGTATCCATGTGCCCGTTGAGCATCAATCGGTCTTTGCCGCCGATCTCTGCAACAAGATTTGCGCTGCCTTTTCTGTACTCGAAAGTCCTTGATTCTATGCCGCAGGATCGGAGATAATCCGAGATGTAGTCCGCAACTCCCTTTTCACCCTCTTTGTCGGAGGTGGAAGGGATATCTATCAGCTCCTTTGCGAGTTTTAATACCGTGCTGTCCTTTGGCATGTATTAGTTGTGCTCGCGACGGTTTTTAAGCATTTTGTGCGGTGGCTGAGCCATAAGCTGAGAGTAGTAGGTGTAAGGCGGGACATCGATTCCGGGGCGGATTGAATTACTGAGGTTAATCCGTGGATACCTCACGTGCGAGGTTGGTCCTGCCCTTTATCAGTATCCTGTATCCGCAGTAGGAGCACCTAATGAAGTTGTCCAGCTGCTTTGCCTTCTTTCCGCAATACGCGCATACGTAAGCCATGATATCAACATCAATCTTTTTTGCTCTTGAGCCACTTTGTGACGTCCCCATGAAGCATGGACTTGCTCGTGTCTATGACTTTTATCTTCAGCATCGCCTTGTAGTTCTCGTCGTTGACCTCAAGCACCGGCTTGTAGTCAGCCATTTCCGTGTAATGTATCTCCATCCAGTGTATCGTCCCATTGAGGTAATCCTTTATGATGTCCCTTGTCATGGGCACGGACGAGAAGCTGAACAGCAGGCCGTTGCACCAGTAGAGCGGCATGTTGCCCGAAGGGGTTATTCGCTCCATCAGAAGGTCGTCATAGCCGATTCTCACGGCTTCGTGGACGATGAGCTCCTTGACCGGTGAGAACGTTACCTTTACCATCAGTTCACTTCTTTGCCATCTCTGCTATGAGTCTCTTCGCGGCCTCTCCCGCGGGCGTGGTCATAGTGTAGGCTCCTCCAGCATAGGTCTTCCCGCAGTGCTTGCACTTCCATATGCTCGTGCTTATCCTCTTGATGGACGTCTTGCCGCACGCCTCGCACTTGTACTTGGCGGTCTTCTCGCGCTTTATCTCGGCGTTCCTCTTCCTGAGGCTCGCGCCGTATCTTATGCTATAGTTTGCCATTTCAATCAACGGTTGTATAACCTTTAAGCTCCTTGTGCTTTTTAAAGGATTCCTCGACCAGCTCGCTCACTTCCTTCACGGAGAAGCTGCCGCTCAGGCCCTTCTGCATCGCCCTTATGTTCTCATCGTCCGTGGCTATGGTCAGCCTTGCGTCCGTGGCATCCTGCTCGTTCTTCGTGGGGTCTATCAGTATGCTGTTCCCTATCTTCGCGAAGGTCGTCGATGTTATGACGTTGTCTATCTTCAGCTGCTTGGCGGTCTCCGCCCTTATCACTTTGCCGTCCTCGTACTTCGGCATGCGCGTCTTGTAAAGGGCGCTCATCGCCGCCAGCGAGCCGGCATCGAAAAGGTTGCCATCGTAGTTAAGCACGTAGAGATCCACGTAGACGCACCAGACCTTGCCCTCTTCTATGAACAGTTCGGGGAGGTTTATGCATTCGCCGGCTCTTATGCCCCTGTCGACCACCCTGGCGAACTCTATGGATTCAGGGCTGGGCGGTCCGGTCTCGTAATCTGCTGATGCCAGAGGCAGCAGCTCTGCCGAGACGCTGAGGCTTCCCTGCAATGGCGTGTCCTTCATGGGCTCTTCGACCATGAGTTTCACTCCTGCCAGGACCCTAGTTGCGCCTATGTCAGCCTGCGCAGACCCCTCCGCATGCTCTATGGGCCCGTGCACGACCGATATCGGCCGCATTGCCAGCATCTCTCTTCCGTCTTCTCTTGTTTTCTTCGTGAGAAGCTCCTTTATGTAGTTTACCTTGACTATGTCGATCGCGTCCATCTAATTACCCTTTTCGTACTTTTCTGCAACCTTTGCGTAGACATCCCTGAGCGCGTTCTTCTGGATCTCGGTTATTGTCTTTCCCGCATCGACTGCCATCTGTATGGCCTCTGCGAACTGGCTCCTTGTCAGGCCGCCGTCCATCTGCAATAGCACTATGTCGTTGTTCCTCGGGGCGACTGCTATGGGCATGTCGCTGTCCGAGTAGTTGTCCTCGATCATGTCGAAATCCATGGTGACGTGCTCGCCTATGCGGCCCACTGAGACCGCGTAGATGAGATCCTTCATCGGTATTCCAGCGCTAGCTAGAGCGACCGATGCCGCAGTAAGGCCCGCTGCCCTAGTGCCGCCGTCTCCCTGCAGGACTTCGATGAATATGTCTATCTCGCTGCCTGGGAATTCGCCAAGAAGCACGACGTTCTCGAAGGCTTCCTTGATGACTTTCGATATCTCGATGCTCCTTCTCGACGGCGCGGATCTGCCGTGATCGTCAACGTTGGAGAAAGGCGCCATGGAGTACCTGCACTTTATGATCGCCTTGGACGGGTCGGTCAGATGCTTTGGCATTACCTCCTTCGGACCATAGACTGCTGCTAGCACTTTGTTGTTGCCCCACTCTATGTACGCAGAACCGTCGGCGTTCTTGAGCACCGAAGCGGTTATCTTTATCTTCCTCAGCTCGTTGAAGTCCCTTCCGTCCAGCCTCTTGCCGTTCTTAACGAGCTCCTTCTTGTCGGTTTTAGCTACCATTCAATTAACCTCTTTTGTTTCTAGCATCAACTTTATGCGTTCGGTGAGACCGGGCACGTGCGCCTCGTTCTCTATCCTTAATATTGCCTCTATCGCAAGCGTGTCGTTGCCACCGCTTATCCATATAATCCCGTTGACTCCGACGACTATATCCGATTGCGTTGCCTCTATGATCTGCTTGACCATCGTGTTCTGCTTGCCTATGACTCTCGGCACCTTGACCGGCTTTATCTTGAGCAGCATGCCTCCCTTAAGCAGCTTGGGCTCGGACAGTATTATGGTCTTGTTGCCTTCTATGTCCTTTATCGCTGCCTCGATTATGTCCCCGTACATGAACTCGTACCTGTCGAACTTGCTCGTCACGAGTATGCTCCTCTTGAAGTATGAAAGATCAACTCCGTAGACTTTATTCCTGCTTTCCGATACAATGCCGACGACGGTGTCGCCGATGTGCGGCTCCCACACACCCTCTAACGGAACCACCTCTCTATCTTGATTCTCGTAGAGCCCCAGTATCTTCGAATACGATTTGCCCCCTTGAGTGAAGGCGTTCTCGACCCGGATCGGCTTCTCCGAGATCTGCTCTCCTGGAAGTACTATGCGTCTCATAAAATCTTGACCTCTGCCTTGCCCTGCGTTGCGCTGTTTATCCTGTCGAAGAACTC
>CAIOIN010000007.1 GCA_903858385.1 uncultured Microcaldota archaeon
TCCTCTGATTTTTCGCCGGCGACCTCATCCGTTTCGCCGTAGGCTTCGTACTCGCTGAGATAGCCGTATTGATTGCTGTCTTTTGGCACTGCAAGACCTACGCTTGCGGCCATGAGCCTGTTCTGCTCGTTGGTCTCTATTCTCGCGAGCACAAGGAACGTCACCGCGCCGGGCTGCAGAAGAGCTATGCCATCCTCCTTCTTTATTATCTCGCAGTTCGGGGGTATGATGCTCGAAACGTGCACAAGATTCTCTTTCTGAATTCCTGCGTCACGCAGCGCGTCTTCGAACGCGCCCAACTTTGCCTTCGAATGTCCAACACCTTTCGTGAAGAACATCTTCTTCGCTACCAAATGCTCTATGGCCATTTATAACACTTTTAAAGTAGATACTAAATAGAACGAGTAAGTCATTTTCTGTCACTAGGCCTTCTGGTCGTACGCTTTGAACATCCGTAAATCATCTGTTATGTGATTATTATTAGCATACAATAAGCTTAAAGAGTTAATCCTACGGCATGTATAATTCAGTTCACAGTAGTATAATTTAGTGCGCATTTTTGGCCGCGCTTTGACGGAAAAACGGCTTTTTAGGAACAATTAAGAATTTTCGTTGCTCTGTGGTATAATATGGTGAACGTGAAGGATGTCGTGGACGTGCTGCGCGAGTGCAAGGACCCGGAACTGGGCGCCAGCATAATCGACATAGGCCTTGTCTATGAGGTCGGTGTGAAGAAGGGGCATGATGTCGAGGTGAAAATGACCATGACCTCGCCGATGTGCCCGCTCACGAGCATGATAATGGCGGACGCGAAACTGAGATTGGATGCGCTGCCAGGAGTTAAGAATGTGTATCTTGTCCTCGTCTGGGATCCGCCGTGGAACCCCGGCATGATGAGCGAAGAGCTCAGATTCAAGACATAGGTCAGAAGAAGTACTTCTCGAAGTACCCTATCTCTACCGGCGCCCTCTCTGCATCAGAGGCGTGGACGAGGTTCCTGCACGCCCTTCGCTCCATGTTGCCCATGTATATTGAATCCTTTGAGAAGTCTCCGCGTATGGTGCCCTTGTCCGCTATCGCCGGATCCGTCTTGCCTATGAGCGCCCTGGCCCTGTTGGCTGCATCCTCGCCCTCGAGTATGCAGGCTATGACCTCGGTCGATGAAGCGTACTTCCGGTTCCATTCGTTGAGCTGCTTTCCTATCTCGAACGGATCCGTGGTGTTGAACAGCTTCGTTACCATCTCCATGCCCCCTTTCTGCGACATGGCCGTGAGCGTCTTGTTGCCCATGCCCGTCAATTGCTCTTTCGAATCAGGATAAAGCAGCAGCGCCAGCTCCTTCGAGATCAGGTTCTTCTTCATCCTCACGATCTTGAAGCCGGCTTCCTCGAATCTCGCTATTATCTTTCCGACCAGCTTGCCTTCTATCGCGTCAGGTTTCAGGAATATCAATTCTTTGCTTTGCATAAGCTCACTTTCTATTTTAGAAGATTGTCGCGCACTACTTTAAAAGCCTTGCTGGAACTCTATTATACCGGCATTGGCTGCGGGTCATCTTGTGAAGGTATATTTTGTCACATCGAACAAGAACAAGTTCAGGGAGGTCGAGCGCATGCTTGATTCGGAACTCGTTATGGAACCTCTTGAGATACCCGAGGTACAGGCATTGGAGGTAAAGGAAGTTGTGACAGAAAAGGCGAGAAAGGCTTATGAGATAGTGAAGAAGCCGCTAATCGTCGAGGATACCGGCCTTTACATCAGCGCGCTAAACGGATTCCCCGGCGCGCTGGCGAAGTGGATGTTCGGCAGCATGGAAAATGAAGGAGTTTGCAAAATGCTTGACTGCTACAAGGATAGGAGCGCATACGCCGAGACCTGCATATGCTTCAACGACGGGAAGAGATGCAGGGTCTTTTCAGGTAGGGTCTACGGCACGATAGCCAGGCACCCGCGCGGCGGCGGCGGATTTGGCTGGGACCGCATCTTCCAGCCCAAAGGCCACTCGAAGACGTTTGGTGAGATGGGCATGGATAAGAAGAACAGCATGTCGATGAGAGCCGAGGCGGTGCTGAAGCTCAAACGCGCCCTGGACTCCGATAGGATATAAAGAACAGCTCTATCCTCTTGCCACAATGCCGTCAGGCGAATCTTGTTTGCCCCTGACTTCCGGCGCTTGGCTTTTCCATAGACTGGATATCATGGATCCGAGGGACATGGATAATCTAGGTATTATGACATCTTTGATTTCCGGCTCTTCAGAGGTATGATGCACATGCCTCAGGTATTTGTCCGCGGCATCAAGCGTCGAGATGCACTGCCGCGTTTTGTTATTCATGTTGTAGTGTTGTGCGACGCGCAGATATCCCTTTAGATGCAGTATGGTTAGAGGGCTCTCGGTAGGCGCAGAAAGGTGATTTGTAGAGTTAAACTGCTTTATTTTGTCTGAAAGATCTATGACATTGCGCAGCGCGACAATGCGCTCCGTGGTGCCCGCGTACGAAGGTCCTTTCATATCTGCAAGCGTGGTGGTCGTCATTTTCCCACTTTATCTTGCTATACCCAAACGCCTATGTGCTATTTATAAGTTCCGTCCAACTACGTCGCCCCATTCAGAAAGCAATATAATTGTTCGAGTGCATATATTCTACGCTTAATCCTTTTGCGGCGGATAGGGGTGTTTGTCCTGATAAGGCAACCAATAATTTGTGTGATGGGTCATGTCGACCATGGCAAGACTTCCCTACTGGACAAGATAAGGAGTTCTACAATTGCGGCGAAGGAAGCGGGAGGCATAACGCAGCACATACGTGCCAGCGAAGTGCCGATTGACGCGATAGATAATATATGTGGTCCTCTGTTGAGGGCGTCTAACATAAAGATAACTATACCCGGACTGCTTTTCATAGACACGCCGGGGCATGAAGCGTTTACAAATCTGAGAAGACGAGGAAGCAGCGTCGCGGATATAGCGATACTCGTGGTCGACGTGACCAAAGGCTTCGAACCGCAGACCATAGAGGCGATAAACATACTCAAGGAGTACAAAACCCCTTTCATAGTCGCGGCGAACAAGGTCGACCTGATAACCGGATGGCGCGACTCGAAACTGAACAGCCTGCTTGCATCGCTGAAGAAGCAGAACGAAGGTGTCGTCGCTGAGCTTGACAACCGCATCTACGGGATGATAGGCAAGCTTAGTGAGTTCGGGCTCAACAGCGAGCGCTTCGACCGCATAAAGGACTTCCAGAAGGAGATAGCGATAGTGCCGATAAGCGCGAAGACTGGCGAGGGCATTGCAGAGTTGCTCGTGGTTGCGACTGGGCTTGCGCAGAAATATCTCGAGATGAAGCTTAATATCGAGATAAAAGGCCCTGGCAAGGGCAGCATATTGGAGAAGAATGAGATCAGAGGGCTGGGCACAACTATAGACGTGATACTTTACGATGGAACGCTGAAGGTCAACGACACGATAGCCTTCGCCACCAGCAATTCGGTCGCTACAGCGAAGATAAAGGCGCTGCTCAAGCCGAAGCCGATGCACCAGGTTGGCGATTCTGCAAGCAAGTTCAACTACGTCGAAAGCGTCAGTGCCGCAAGCGGCATAAAGATAAGCGGCAACGGCCTCGACGACGCGATGCCGGGCTCGCCGGTGATACAGGTGACCGGCGACGACTATGCGAACGAGATAAAGGCGGAGATGGGTGAGGTCTTCAAGACCGACAGCAGGGGCTTGATACTGAAAGCGGATTCGATAGGCAGCCTTGAGGCCATCTCGAAGCTCATGAGCACCGCGGGATTCGGCATCAGCAAGAAGGGCATAGGAAAGGTGACGAAAAGGGACGTGACGGACGCCTTCTCGATGTACGCGACAGATCCGCTGAGCGCGGTGATACTCGCATTCAACGTCGGAGTAGAAGACGACGCGCAAGAGGCATCGCAAGCGAGCGGCGTCAAGATCATAAGCAGCGACATAATCTACAAGCTCATAGACGATTACAAGGCCTTCACCGATGAGAAGAAGAAGAGCGCGGCACAGAAGATAGAGGATAGGATAGTGCTTCCGGGTGAGATAGAGGTTCTTCCTAACTCGTGCTTCCGGGTCTCGCACCCCGCAGTCTTCGGGGTTTCGGTGGTGGCAGGGAGGATCGTGCCCGGTTACCAGCTGATCAGCAACACCGGAGAGGTTATAGGCAAGATAAAGGAGATGCAGAGCGAGAAAGAGACATTGAAGGAAGCGAAGAAGGGCGAGCACCTGGCGATATCGATGAGCGAGCCCACCTTCGGCAGGCAGGTCCGCGAAGGTCAGATACTTTACACGAACGTGGGCGACGAGGATTTCAGCCTGCTGTTAAAGGAGTTCGCTTACCTGATAAGCGAAGACGAAGCGAAGCTGTTGGAGAAGATAATGCAGATAAAGCAGAATGCGAGGTACAAAAAGGTCTGACAAAGATTTTAATTTGGTAAATCTTTGCAGCAGGCATGAATTTAGACCTTCGGCATCATCACTTTTATAATAATTGGGTGCAGACATGAGCATTGAAATCGAAGAGAGGGACATTATACCAGTAGCGGAGAGGCCGATCGAATTCGTCGAAAGGAAGGGTGTAGGGCACCCGGACAGCCTCATAGACGGGATAGTGGAGAGCATAAGCCTCGAGCTGTGCAAGGCGTACATGGATACTGCGGGGCAGATACTGCACCACAACGTCGACAAGGGCCTGATAATAGGAGGAGCCTCGGAGGCGAATTTCGGGACGGCGAAGATAACAAGGCCGATAGAGGTCATACTCACGGGGAGGGCGACTACCAAATACAAGAACTTCACCATACCTGTTGACGAGATAGCGATAAGGACTGCAGACGCTTATCTTAGGAAGTACACGAGATTCCTCGACGTCGACAAGGAAGTCAAGATAGTCTCGAAGATAGTCAGCGGGTCAAGCGACCTCAACGGCATATTTTCGAGGGGTGACGGAGTGCCGCTCGCGAACGACACGTCGTTCGGGATAGGCTTTGCGCCGTTCACCGAGACAGAAAGGCTGACGTTGGAGACGGAGACGTTCCTGAACAGCAGCGAGTACAAGAAGAAGATGCCCATGGTCGGAGAGGACATAAAGGTCATGGGAGTCAGGGAGCATGACAGCATAATGCTGACGATAGCAATTGCGTTCGTTTCGCATCTAGTCAAGAATATGGATGAGTATATCAAGGCAAAGGAGACGGTTGCGAAGGACGTCAAGCAATTGGCGAAGAAGTACACCAAGAAGAACGTCGAGGTCGCAGTAAACACCGGTGATTCGCACGAGGACGAAGACGTTTATCTGACGAAGACTGGATTGAGCTGCGAGGCGGGAGACGACGGATCCGTAGGCAGAGGCAACAGGACGAACGGATTGATAACGCCGTTCAGGCACATGTCCCTTGAAGCAGCGGCAGGCAAGAACCCGATCAACCACGTGGGCAAGATATACAGCATACTCTCAACAGAGATAGCAAAGGATATAGTGAAGCAATATCCGTCGATCAGAGAGTGCAATGTCGCGATAGTATCTCAGA
>CAIOIN010000008.1 GCA_903858385.1 uncultured Microcaldota archaeon
TAGCAACTTGATACATCGTGTCCCTGCAGATTTAACCTTGATTTCATGGTTTATCGCGCTGAAGGATACGAACTTCCCCGAGAAGGAAGAGCTCAGAAAATACCTGACCATTCTTGCAGATGAGAGGTATGGCCTGAAAGAGACGGCGAAGCTGATGGCGGACTAAGCACGCCACAGCTCCTACCCTCCGGTTAGCGGCATATCTGGGGTGCCAACAGCAACGCATTTATACTTAATCCCCTCTAAGACTATCATAGGCATTAGAGGTAACTGCTATTGCTAACTGTTCATTCGTGTTTTCATGGATGCAAAAACTCAAGCTGACAAATTGGTCGCTGTCGTAAGGATAAGGGGCAGGGTCAACGTGAGGTCTGACATTACCGAGACATTGGAAAGGCTCAGGCTCAAGCACGTCAACAATTGCGTACTCCTGACGCTGACGAACTCATACAAGGGCATGCTCAACAAGTGCATAAACCACGTTGCCTATGGCGAGATAGACGAGGCGACGCTCGAGAAGCTGCTGGCGAAGAAGGCAGAAGGCCTCACCGCAAAGGAGCTGCTCGGGGGCAAGTACGATCCCGTCAAGCTGAAGGAGCAGATGCCGTTGTGCCTGCACCCGCCACGCCATGGCTACAAGAGCACGAAGCTGAGCTTCAAGCAGGGAGGAAGCCTGGGCTACCAGGGAGCTGACATAAACAAGCTGATATCAAGAATGGTGTGATCATGGTTGTAAGGCACGACAAGAAGAACAGGAAATACTTCGGCACCCGCAGGTGGGGAGTCGGCAACATAAAGAACGCGAGAGGCAAGGGCTGCCGCGGAGGAGTCGGCAACGGCGGCAAGAAGCACAAGTGGACGCGCGTAACTGCCAAGTTCCCGGAATTGATGAAGCACAAGGGCTTCACGCCGTGGGACCAGAAGAAGCTCAAGGAGATAACGCTTAACGAGATAGACAAGATGGCAAAGGATTCGAAGGAAGAGAAGTTTACCGCTGAATTGGGCGACTACAAGGTGCTCAGCAACGGCAAACTGAGCAGGCCCATCGTTGTCAAGGCGAGCGGTTTCTCGAAGCAGGCCGCGGAGAAGATAAAGACTGCAGGCGGCGAAGCCATCGTCATATGAAGGTAATAAATCATGTCTGAGCCCCTTTGCATAACCTTTTATACTGATTCTTACCTTCCAGCTGTCGACGGGGTTGTAACATCGTTGCTGAACTTCAGGCAGGAGCTGATGCGCAGGGGCCACGAAGTCTATGTTTTTGCTAGCGGCAATTCAAAGACCCAAGAAATAGCAAAGACGCAAAAGAACGTCTTCGCCATACGCGGCATGCGCTTCAAGGAATACCCGCAGTACAACATCGCTCTCTTCCCGTTCCTGTCATCGCTCAAGCTCAGGAACGTAAAGGTCGACATTATACACGCGCACACGCCGTTCAGCATGGGCTTCTACGCGCTGCTGCAGTCAAAGGTAACCAAGACGCCAATAGCGGGGTCGTTCCCGACATTGGTAACCGACAAGGCCGTACTCAACGAATACATAACGGACGAGCGCCTCAGGAAGCTTGCTCAGAAATATTCGTGGCCGTACATAAAGTTCTTTTACAACAGGTGCGACGGCGTGCTTGCGCCTAGCGGAGCTATAAAGTCGCTTCTGGAGCGCAAGAAGATATCAAACGTCTACAACGTGCCGAACAGCGTCGATCTCAAGAGATTCAGCACGAAA
>CAIOIN010000009.1 GCA_903858385.1 uncultured Microcaldota archaeon
AGGAGCTGATGCGCCGGGGCCATGAAGTCTACGTCTTCGCGAGCGGCGATTCAAAGACCGAAGAGATAGCAAAGACGCAGAAGAACGTCTTCGCCATACGCGGCATGCGCTTCAAGGAATACCCGCAGTACAACATCGCGCTCTTCCCGTTCCTTTCATCGCTCAAGCTCAGGGACATCAAGGTGGACCTGATACACGCCCACACGCCGTTCAGCATGGGCTTCTACGCCATGCTGCAGTCAAAGGTAAGCAAGACCCCCATAGCGGGATCGTTTCCGACCATGTTCACCGACAAAGTCGTATTAAACGAGTACATAGCGGATCCGCGCCTCAGGAAGCTGGCGCAGAAGTATTCATGGCCGTACCTAAAGTTCTTCTACAACCGGTGCGATGGCGTGCTTGCTCCCAGCGAAGCGATAAAATCGTTGCTTGGGCGAAAGGGCATAGCGAACGTCTACAATGTGCCGAACAGCGTCGATCTCAAGAGATTCAGCACGAAGGTCGACGGCGAGAAGGTCAGGCAGGAGCTGCTGGGCGGAAAGAGGGGCAAGATCGTCATGTACATAGGCAGGCTGAGCAAGGAGAAGCACATAGAGACCCTGATAAATGCCGCGAAGGCCATCAAAGACGAAAACGTCACATTTGTCATAGGGGGAACAGGCCCGGCAGCGACGCACTACCACGATATGGTCAAGCGCCTGCATCTGAATAACAAGGTCAAGTTCACCGGCTTCATAGCCGACAACATGCTGCCGAAATACTATGCGGCCTGCGATGCGTTCTGCATACCCTCGACCTTCGAAACCCAGGGCATAGTCTCGCTCGAGGCGATGGCAAGCGGCAAGCCGGTCATCGGCGCAGACTATCTTGCACTGCGCGAACTCATAAAAAACGGCTACAACGGCGAAAAATTCGAGCCGAACAGCGTTTCCGGTTGTGCAAGGAAGATAGAAAAGGTTTTATATAATACGGATTCATATAAAGGAACGGTCGAAACGGCAAAAAGGTATTCGATTGAAAAAACGACCGATGAGTTGCTGCGTTCATACAAGGCAATCATCGAAGGCGCAGTTTTCTAAAAATGCCGACCATCAAAACAATACAATACTATTCTAAGGGGATTTACTGGATAATGCAACGGAAAAAGTAAAGCTTGTTGAAGTTCAAGCGCAATCAGCAGAAACGGCTCCTGCGCCGGTTACGGTACCGGCTGCTAGCAAGGCCACCGCCACAACCACGGAGAGCGCGAGCAGCAATGCCACGGGGAAGATATCCCTGGGCAAGCTGGTCGAGGAATCGAAGAATCCTGAAGCGGAACGGATAAAGAAGGAGATCGATTCCATAAGGGACCAGAGGTCGAAGCTCATCGGAAGGCTTAACGAGTTCAGGAGAAGATTGGCATACAAAGAAAAGGAGGCCATAGTGGTCGACAAGATGCTGAAGACCGAGAGTGCCAAGGAGCACCCGAAGGGCGGCAGGATCGGCTATCTGAAAAAGATGAAAAGCCAACTGGAATTCAAGATTTCAACGGAGGCGGCATCGCTCTCCGAGGAGCGCGCCCTAGTCAGGAAAATAGACGAGATCGGGAAGCAGCTAGACGAAGCATTGGCGCTCGTCAGGCTAGAGCGGAAGCGCGAGCTCGTCAAGGGCGACATAGAGCAGTTCAGGAAGGGCATAATGGACCTTGACAAAGAGATCGTGGGTATGGATGTCAAGCTCGATGCCGTTTACACCGAACTGAGGAAAGTGCTCGGGATAGGCGGCTGGAACAAGCACGGCCCGGCCGGCGCCGATGGCAAGATGCTGCACAAGAAGAGGGCTCCTGCAGCTCAGCTCAAGGAGATAAACCTTGAGGATATAGCCGTGATCAAGAGAAAGGGAGCGAAGCACGCCGCCGCAGCAGATGGTGCATGATTTGAAACTTTCATTTTTTGGCGCAGCCGAAGAGGTCGGCCGCAGCTGCATATTCTTGGAGAGCGACCACGCGAAGGTCCTGCTCGATGCAGGCATAAAGCTGGGCAAGCATATTGAGTATCCGAACATACCCCCCAGCATCGTGAAAGACCTGGATGCAGTGATACTGTCGCACACACACCTAGACCACAGCGGCTACCTGCCGCATCTTTTTGCCATGGGTTACACCGGCAAGGTGTACGCGACAAAGCCCACAATAGAACTCACGAACGTCATGCTAAGCGACTACATAAGCATCTCGGCCCCTAAGGACGTCACCAACAAGACGATGGATTTGCTCCACAAGAGCTATGAGATAGCGGAGTTCAGGGAGCCCTTCAAGATCAAGGATCTTGATGTGGAGTTCTTCCAGTCGGGGCACATACTCGGCAGTTCCATGGTGCGCATAAGCGACGGAAGAAAGGCGTTGTTCTACACCGGCGACCTGCAACTGGCAAAGACAAGGCTTCTGGGTGGAGCCGACCTGAAGAACGTCAGCGCGGAGACCCTGCTTATGGAGTGCACCTACGGCTCGAAGAAGGACGTCTTCCCGCCGGAGAGCGTCACCGTGAAGAAGATGCTGAGCAGCATAAACGAGACGATAAAAACCGGCGGCAAGGTGATGATACCTTCATTCGCTGTCGGAAACGCGGAACAGGTGCTGCTGATGCTTGACGATTACATGAATTCGGGAGTGATCCAAAAGGTGCCGATATACGTCGACGGAATGATAAACAAGGCGATGAGGATACACAGGCACAACGTCATCTACGCGAGAAAGGAGCTGCAGATGAGGATACTGATGAGCGATTACGACCCGTTCAGGAGCCCCAATTTCATGCCCATCGAGAACAAGGGCGCCAGGGGCGACGTGGTCAAGAAGGAGGAAGGCTGCATAATAGTCACGACAAGCGGCATGATAGTCGGAGGACCCATACTGTTTTACCTGTCAAAGCTTGCTGGAAATCCGAGGAACAAGCTATTGCAGATCGGTTACCAGGCAGCCGGCACAACCGGCAGGGAGCTGCAGGACGGCGCAAGGGAGATAACCATAGACCGAAGGAAAGTTAAGGTGGGACTAACCATAGAGAACTACCATCTATCCGCCCACGGCGACCGGCCCCAATTGGACCTGCTGCTGAAGCGCGTCCACGGCCTGAAGAGGGTCTTCCTGATACACGGAGAAGCAGAGAAGCTTGCCGAGTTCAAGGGCGACATATCCAACAGGTTTGATGTCGTCATACCAAGGCAGGGGGAACGGTACGACGTTTAGGCCTGCAGAGGAATCTGATGCTAACATTATC
>CAIOIN010000010.1 GCA_903858385.1 uncultured Microcaldota archaeon
ACCAGTTCAGGCTCTTCGCTCTTCTGCTCTTCCGGAGCGCTTTCAACTGCAGCTCCGGCCAAGGCCTGCTCTTCAGCTGCCTTCTCCGCTCCCTGTTCCTGTCCGGAGTTTTGCTCATCCTGTTCGATCTTCGGCCTAGAACTCGGCTTCTTCTTAATTTTTATCTTTGGCGCGGATTCTGATACCTCAACCACAGGCTCTTCAACCGATTTCGTGACGCGCCGCTTCTTTGTGCTGTTATTCGATTCCTGCACCAATTTCAAATCCTTCTGCTCATCGGTTTTGGATACTTTGCCTTTTTTGGGTGGTGTCGCTGGTTTTGGCCCCGATTGGCCATAAAAGTATTTCAATGGCTGCTCCTGCTCTTCAGGCTCCTGCCCCTCCGTCGCGGCCTCCGGCGTGGGTTTTCCATCCTCCGGTCTCGAGGCTGCTCTAGATGCGCGGCGCCTTTTCCTGCCTTCCGGCTCCTGCACGGGCGTAATGCCCTCGCGCTCGTCAGCCCCATCATCAACTGCCAATGCATCGCCGTTAGACAATACCATCGTATTGTGATATATTTAATTTTTGCTATTCGCATGGGCAAGCGAAAAACGCGCTTCAAGATCGGGAAGCGCTTAGGGCAATGATACCATTATAAGCGTTGTCTCAGATACCTAATCAACGGACGACTGGGTTCAGATCCAGCCTGTATCGGGGGAAAGTGGTGAGAGTCCACTGCTGTGCCGCAACTGTAATCCCATAACGATGGGTAAGCCAGTCTGCCTGAGTCCGGTAAAGCCACGAGCATGGTAGAATGGGTAAAACTATATCTTCAGTCCCGGAGGGCAATTCATTTCACCAACCAGTAGACGCGAGTAAGGTTGCCGAGATCAAGCTCCGCATTGATACTGCTGCCTGCTTAGGCGAGATCAAGGAGCGAAAGGAGATTCTCATAGACAACGCGGCCCGCAAACGCCGCGAGGAACTCGTACAGGACGTCTCTGAGTTCAATAAGATATACTCGAGCAGCATAATCGGTAACGCCTTGAAGGGATCGGCGAACAATGCCGAGGAGATAAAGGACAGGATAATGAAGTATGATCCTTTCATCACCGGCGAAATCCTCCTTGCAATCGAGCAGGGATTGGATATCAAAGCGCTTACAGACAAGTCCTTCCTCGATCTCCTGAGCCGTTTCGATGTCGATATAGCCTGTGCGCTGTTGTACGAGATAAGAATAACCGGAAACGTCGCCGCGCTCACTGATAAAAGCATGTTCACTGACACTGCCGTGAACTTCCTCAATCAGCTAGGCTCAGAGGCTGCAAGCGAATGGATGAACTCCATAGGAATGGTCGGCATGCCCGGAAATTTTGGCTTGCTGACTAGCGAAAAGGCGATGAGCACCGACGTGCTGTCCGCGATAAACGGGGATGCGAAGATTGCCAGCGAGCTGTCCTATGCGATGGGAGTGACCGGAAAAATTGATGCGCTTGCCAATCCAGTATTCCTAGGCTCCCTGAAGGCGCTGAAGAACGATGACATCGCTTCGCTGCTGTCCAGGGTGTGGTACACGAAAAGCATCGAAGGACTGATAAACAAGGATACGATCGAAAAGATAAGCAAGGGCGAGCTCAACGTGTGGGACGACGCCGCCACGATGAAGATTGATTCGCGCAGCACAGCGCTGCCTCCTGTCATCATCGCGAAACTCGGCATTGACAGCCACGACCGCGGCGCGAAGCTCAATGCGCAACTATTGGCCGATTCTGGCTTCAAGGTCGTCTACATCAACGCGAAAAGCGCAAGCGAGATCGTCGATGCCGCAAAAAAAATCGGTGCAGGTGCAATCGGCTTCAGCATAATGGACGATTCCTTCACGGGCATGGCCCTAGGGGCCGCAGAGCAGCTCAAAACGCAGGGCATCAACGGCATCAAGATATTCGGGGGCGGAGCGATCACGCAGGGCGCGGCCAAAGAGCTCCAGCAGTTCGGCGTCAAGATGTTTGGGACGGGCACAACCGGCGGCAGCGTGCTGCAATTCCTGGGTGTTGCGCAATCGCAGAATCTAAGACAATCATCAAGCGCGTGGAACGATACAACCGTGCTATACGCGATGCCGTTACTCTCCGGGCAGACCACGGCCAAAGCGGTTAGCGTGCAGAGTTCTGCAGTAATAAACTACTCGAGTTCGGAAGACGATTCGAAGAAAAAGAAGAGGTTGGAAGGCACCGACATGCACTCGAATTCGCACAAATCGAACTCTGCCAAAAAGGAACTGCCCCTCAGCGTTCCCGCATTCTACAGCCAGCAGCAAACAACGAAAATAGACTCGGCCAAACCACAGCCCACTGCAATGGCAGCAAAAGTGCCAATACTGATGTATGCATCAACCTCCACATCTGCCAGGCGTCCTAGCTTCCAGTACGTGCAGACTGCAACCTACGCCTCGCCGATCGGCAACCGGGCCGTCTTCGATGCGCATCCGCGCTACATACCTAATCCCACAGCGAGCACTCACTTCAATTTAGAAGAAGAGGCGAAGAGGAAGAGAAGGATGGAAAATTTCGGTCTGGGGACTAAAGCATGCGGACAAAACGCAACCACCAAAAAGATGCAATCCGGCGTCTCCGCATTTCACTACCAGCGTCAGCATGTATTCGGTGACGATGCAGTCAGACTGCAAGGCATGGTACCCTCCAGCAGAGCCCCAATCGAAGTGCCCGCATACGCCACCGCTTCCACATACGCTGTCGCTTCAACCATATCAAAAGAGGTCCAATCCATCCGAATCGCATATTCAGACGCCAACATACGTTCGGTAGTAAACGCAAAATGGATAGACAATCTGTCAACCAAAGCCGGAACGCTGATGATTGGAAGTGCCGTCCATCAGCCTGCAAATAAAACCCGCAAGGGCATGGTTATCGAAAAAGATCAAATCTCCTTCAACGCACGGCCGAAGGCCGTCCGGGCCAAGGCGCCGATCAATCCCACCCGAGAACGCCTTCATGTCAAGACCTTCGCAGCCGCGCAAGCGCAGTCTGAAGCAAAACGGCCGACTGCTGCGAGAAAAGGAATAAAGATGTCTGTGCCCATTTCTTGGAACATGAAGCTTTTCGACAGGGCTGCAGACAGTCTCAAGAGATTCAGCGCAGCCAGGAAGGAGAAGACTATGGAAAAATTGCTGTCCCGAAGCAGGGAATTCGGTGACAAGCTCGAAACCGAAGCGAAGCGCTTCGGCGTCGATCTCCGCATACTGAAGACTGGCAATTATTACGAGGCTCTCGGACTGAAGTATACCACAGATCATAAGGCGATAAAGGAAGCCTATCACGCGCTCGTGAAGAGGTACCACCCCGACGTGAGCAAGGACGCCAACGCGGAAGAGATGACCAAGAAGATCAACGAGGCTTATGCCGTGCTGAAGGACAAGACGCTCAAGGAGGAATACGACCGGAATTTCTCCAAGGGCAAGAACCGGATAAGCTCCGAAGCGGCAAGGCGCATGTCCGAAGAGCTCATGAAGCAGTACATCGAGGTGCGCAATAAAGATTTCAAGGAATTCGAGGCTGCGACCTCGGTGCCGTTGCAGAGAGAGGCGATAAGATCGGAGATAGAGAAAGTGTGCAACTGGAACAAGAGACTTGACAGAGCGTCAATCGCGACGTTCCGCGATTTCAGGGACTACGGAAAGACGGTCAAGAGGCTCGCTGCCATCAACAAAAAATTGCTGAAAAGAGAGAAGAGCGAGCCAGTGCAGGCAAGATTGAAAGAGAACGGCAGAAAACTTGACGAGCTGGTGCTGATGTGCGGCGAGATGGAAAACGGCATAGCGGCAGTGAAAGCCAAT
>CAIOIN010000011.1 GCA_903858385.1 uncultured Microcaldota archaeon
GTAATAACGCTAAACGCGGTCGCAGAATTCACGGATTCGAACGGCATCACCACGGCGAGTGCCCAGACCGAGACCTATGCGGTCCAATCAGACGCGAACGTGACCATGCAGCGCAGTCCGGAATTCACTGCTTCGCTGGCAAGGCGCAACGAATCGATACTGTACGGAATCGGCAGCGGCATGCAGACGTACACCGCGTCAATCTGGAGCCACTGCAGCTACCTCGACTGGTGGTCCTACGGGCAATTGCCTTTGGGGGCGCAGTGCGGCGACGCCAACTGGTATTTCTGGCTTTATGATGAGAACTGCTACTACAACCATGGCATTTTCTACATAACCTACTGCGTGAAGATTAACCCGACGGGCACTACGGTCAGCTCCATACGGGCTGCGCAGTCCTACAGCTATAACATCTCGCTCCTGCTTTCCAACAGCACCGAGCACCTTTCGGCAAGTTTGAATGACCTGAAGAACGCGTCATCGCTTGCAGGACCGGACGGCCGTATATACGGCAACGCAGCGGTCAGCAGCGTGAGCGGCATCGGTCCGCAGCCCTACTCCAACTACATGGTGCTCAACACCTCGGGAACAATGAAGGCGGTCAACATGAGCTACTACGACAACTACATCCAATACCTCAACACCCTCACCTCCTTCATGAACTACGTAAACGGCACCGGAGGCGATCCGGGCGCGGCAGCGCAGTACATAAGCTACCTTAACGCCGAGACCGCGAATTTCATAGCCGCGCCTTCCGCAAGCACGCAGCAGTGTCGTATAGCCAGGCACGGGAACAGAAGCTATTACTCCTGCAGTCCCGTCTCCGGACTGTATTACACCATCAATGCGAGCATAAACTCATCAAGCAACCTCAACCAGTCGATGGCCGTGCAGGGCTCTACGGTGAACCTAAGGTAGATGCAAATGAAAGGCCAGCTCGCTCTGTTCGAGGCTTTCACCTCCTCTCTGGTGCTAGCGGCGCTGGTCGTGCTGCTTGCCAACACCATGTACACCTCTTCGCAGACCGCCGGCGCGTACAATTTCAACTACGGCAACCTGCTCTACGACTTCACGAACGCATTCTACGGGAACGCCACGATTTCAACATGCTTCACGTCGGGCAATTATACCTGCGAATACCTTTTCATCAAGTCGCTGAAGTCGGTCTATGACATGGATTATCTTGGGTTCACTCTAGAAAATTCGACGGTATCCTACGGGAACGAATCGCTCTGCAGGCGATCGATGCGCGAATGCCTTCCCCTAAGGAATAATTCTTCGTTCTCTATTGCATGCCTGTATGCGTGCGGTGCCTGAATGGGATTCTATGGCATGCTCATGGGACTTACGCTGCTGTTCGCTGCAGCACTGATGTCGAACATCTCGCAAAGGGCTTCAATGCAGGCCGACTTCTCCAACGGTTTCGTCTCCTACTGCAACATACAAAAGACGGAAGCCTTCAAAAATATGGTGGAGAGCACACGGGTGCAACGCAACAGCACGCTGTACGGGAGCTGGCTGAATTCGATTTACGTCAGCGCAAAGATGAACGGGGTGAATGTCAGCGTGTCGAACAGTACCATGCTGATAACTACGAAATCAAAACAGGCAGTTTACGCGATACTGCAGAACAGTTAAGAGTTAAAAAGATTGACACCGACTATATAAGCATGGCCTTAGTGGTGTAACGGCTCGCACGGAAGACTGTGGATCTTCTAGCCCGGGTCCGACTCCCGGCTAAGGCCTTTAACTATTAAAGATAAGCTTAAATATCTTATTATAATATATTATAATATGATTTGATGGCAGAAACAGAGCAGATATTCAAGACAAAATTAAGGAAAGTAGGGACATCATTTGGCGTCTTAATACCAAATAGACTGATTAAAACAAGTAAATTCAAAGTGGGTGAGGAAGTGGAAATAGCCCTGCTGAAAAAACAGAGAATCGATTTGATAGAAAAAGCGTTTGGCATTGCAAAAGGTGCAAAGCCATTCCGAAGGGAAAATGCCGATAGGGTGTGATAATGTCAACCATTCTGGACACCTCTGCATGGATAGAGTTGTTTCTCGGAACCGAGAAAGGCAAGCGAGTTGCGCATGTTCTAGCAACGGACTTATGTTACTCGAGTATTTCGACTCTGTCCGAGATCGTTAACTGGGCGTCGAAGGAGCGACTAGAACTAAGTGCGCTCATAAATACTGTAGAAAAAAACAGTCTTGTGATCGAACTAGACAAAGAAGCAGCAATACTCGCCGGAAAATTAAATTTTGAACGTAAGAAAACCAACAAAAAATGGGGGATGTTAGACTCCTTCGTTTTGGCCGTCAGCCTTATCCATAACCTAAGAATACTCACAAAAGATCTAGATTTCAAAGATTTGCCCGGTGCAGAAATACTCTAAAAAGCCGTATGTGAATTCTGATTAGTATCAGAAAAGATTGAGCGCCCACCATCTCATGATCTTCTTGATCTGTATCCTCCATGCTGCAGTGTTCTTTTTTATATCGCCTATCATCGTCTTGTAGAGGACCTTCTCCTGCGGGTCCAGCTTGCCCTCCTTTACTATCTCCTGCTTCTTGCCGTCCACTATCTGGGTCTCGGTCTTGCTTATGACGTCCTTCTTGACCATCGAGTACCATTCGTCGAGGCTGCTGCCGCCGAAATCCTTGTCCTTGAGCGTGGCTAGGATATCGTTCATGGTCAGCTCCCTGCCCTTCTTGGTCTCATATTCATGCAACAGCGGCCGCATGGCAGCCCTGTCGACCGCGCGCTCTATGTCCGCCGGCGAATACCCCGCGGTTGCACGGGCAAGCCTGCCGTAGCCCATGTGCGCTCTTGGCTTGTTTCGAGTGTAATATTCAAACAGTCCCTTCCTGTCCTTGTATTTCGGCGGGGAAAGATAAACGCTGTCGCCGAACCTGCCGCTCCTCTTCA
>CAIOIN010000012.1 GCA_903858385.1 uncultured Microcaldota archaeon
CGCTTGTTCAGAAGCAAATAACGCTCTACTACGCAGGCACGAACCAGTCAATAACAACCGATTCCGAAGGGCAGGCAACAGCAAGCTTCAGCTACACCAAGACGAGCAGCATAGTAAAAGCCATTTTCCTTACCGACTTCGAAACAAAGAGCGCAAGCGCAATCCTGGTACTGTCCGCAAGGACGCCGGACTTCTTCGCGAACCTGTTCTACATCGTTCTGGCGCTTCTCGTAGCATATCTTCTCTATCGTCTGGCAAGGAGGTTGTTAAAATGAGAATAATCCCGCTGCTTTGCACTCTGGCTCTTGTTTCAGCGGCAAGCGCAGCCGTGAATGTGACACTGCCACCCAGCTCGTGCGCCAACAGTACGGACATTCTAGGAGTCCTTAACAATCTGCCAGGTTGCATAACCGAATCCGCGCTTACGGCGATAGCAAGCGGCATGGTCTACGCAAGCCAGCAGTTCATGAATTCCGCGCTGGATTTCGTCACAGCGACGCCCGACCCGCACTGGTTCTGCGGTCAGTACAATCAGGTGATGGCGCTTCTCGAAAGCCTTTACACGGTTGCACTAATGGGAGTCGGCTTCTATTACCTGATACAGGCGCCGGACGTTGAGGGCAGGATAAGGGCAAAGCAGTGGCTCAAGGACGTATTCTTCATGATACTGCTCCTTACGTTCTCGTTCTACCTGTTCGACGCCCTGCTCTCGCTCGACAGCTACCTGACAACCTCACTTTTCAATAGTTCAATGAGTAGCATTTTCAGCACCAACATATCGTTCGTTTCCCTGATTTTCGCGCTGATAATGGTCTCATCCCTTCTCTTTGCGGCAATAATCACGTTCTTCACGCTGCTTATTCGCTATCTCCTGATTCCCTTCCTGCTTTTGCTATTCCCGATTTCGATTTTCCTTTACTTCATGCCTTTTGGCAGGCAGTGGGGACGCTCTTTCCTCAAGGCAACGGTGTTAATCGTCTTCATGAGCGCGATTGACGCGCTTTTCCTCTTCGCCTTCTCCGCGCTCCTCAACACCGGCGACCCGAACCTGCTTGATCCGTTCGTGAAATCGACGACGATATTCCTCGGCTTCGGGCTGGTCGGCTTCCTGAACATCGCGCTGTTCATCGCGGCAATACTGACCGTGCTGAGCCCTGTTCTGGAATCGCTTGGCCCTCTCAAGTGGGTAGGACTTCCCGTACTCTACGCTATGCTGTGATTACATGGGCTACGATATACCAGACGAGATAAAGTACAAGGAAAAGATTCTCCTGAATCTTGACCTGAAGCAGCTAGGCTATGCCATACTTTTCGGTGTTGCCGCCCTACTGGCATACAACCTGCCTATCGAGGGGCAACTGAAATTTGTTCTTCCCTCGCTTTTCACTATATCCGGCCTGCTTTTCGCATTCCTGAACATAGAGGAAAAGCTGCTAGACATAGTCGCCTATTACCGAAATGTCCGGAGTGCGCAACCCGAAGATCCATCAGCACAGAACTTTGTAGGGATAAAGGCGGTGAAGAACAGCACAATCTACCTGGACAACGGTGAACTGCGGGCAATCCTCAAGATTTACCCTGTCAATTTTGAGCTTCTGGACGAGGAGCGCAAGAAGTCGCTTGTTGCCAATTACCGGGACTTCCTGAACCATCTTGTGCATCCAATCCAGATTCTTGTCAGGAC
>CAIOIN010000013.1 GCA_903858385.1 uncultured Microcaldota archaeon
CTCCGTCTGGGTCGGCAGGTTCGACGAGAAGAAGGTCCTTGGGGTGCTGAATAACACTGAAGGACTCAAGCCGATTGCTATTATCCCAATAAGCTATCCCGCGGAAAATCCAAAGGTGCAAGTCAAGAGAGCGTTTAGTGACATTGTCCACAAAGTCTAATGTGGTATAACGGTTTTTCGAGCAAACCCATTCTTTAACCATTCCAGCTCCTTGGCGGAAATCTACATGCCAAGCACACGAAGAAAGATTAAGCCAAAAGCGCGCTCATGTGCTGACATTCGCTGAGTTGCTGTAGCCCCTCGATTCCCAGTAGCCTTCGACTGTCTTATTCACTACGTCTATGCCCGTTATCCACTTCGCCCATTTGTAGCCGTACTTGTTGACCGCCACGAGTTGGAAGGGGAAGCCGCGCTCAGGCGGCAGAGTCACGTTGTTGATGCCGTATGCCATGAGCGTATTCTGATCCATCAGGTAATCCAAAGGAAGACCGGTGGAGTAGCCGTCAGAGCTGTAGAATACCACGTACGTAGCATTTGGCTCCAGCTTCGCAATGTTCAAGAGGTCTATGACCCTGAAGCCGGTCCATTGTGCGGTAAAGCTCCATCCCTCGACGCACGGCAGTACTGCGACCTCAGAGTAGGCAGGCAGGCTCATCAGCTCACCGTAAGAGAGATTGAGGTCATTCCCGACAAGACCGGTCACGTGGAGTCTGTAAGCGCTCCTGTTTATGTACTGGGTTCCGTTGATTGCGTTGTTCAGCTGCTTGCTCATCGGAGTGAGGTTCACGCCCATGAACGTGCTCGCCTCGGCATTGGATAGAACGCCAGACACCGGGATCTGTAAGGTCACGTTCCCCGCAGCCGGGCTCGCAGGCGCAAGATTCGATACGCCCATAAGCATCAGCAAGCCGAGCAGCAAAGCAGCGAATGAAAGTGAGGCAGCGATGTACCCTATCAGATGGTGCTTGCGCTTTGAAGATTTTTTCCTGTTTAGATATGCCGCAGTCGCAACGGTGAAGAGCGACGCCACCAATGCGGCCACTCCGATCCATTCGTGGAGCGTGTGCAAGTTGAGCGGGGCGAGGTAGAAATTGCCTTCCTGCACATAACCGGCGAGCCCGATAAGGGCAAAGAAGACCATGCCGAATCCAATGGCCTTGTGCCAACGTTTGTTATCCACAAATACCAATAGGATGGTCAGGATCGCGGCAATAGCAGAAGGTATCCAGTGCAGCTCGGAAAACATCGAATTACCCATCAGTGTACGATTTTATCTTGTACAAAACAAAATATATCCTTTTCTATAACGGCCAAGCTTGGCATCAAGCCAATCCACGCCATCCCAGTTCCTTTGCGGAAATCTGCATGGAAGTGCATCGCACCTTATGTTTTAAGCTCTGCCGACTTGGCTAATGTGCTCCCGGTTTCGTGGTGTTACCGAAGCGCCACCAAGGTGTATTAGAAGAAATGTTAAAGTTCCATCTAGGGACTGTCACATAACTTGTATTCTTGAAGCCATAATATTTCATGGAAAATGTGACGTTTATGGGAAATGGATTTATGCCCTTCTTGTCATAGCCATTCATATTCTCAAATATCACATAGTTCGTTCCATTCCTAACTGGGACTATCATTGTTTGGTTATCATACGGAGATATTTGAGTCCAAGGTGCTATGTTTGATTGAACAATTTCGCCAGGACAGAAAGAAGTATCATTGT
This sequence comes from uncultured Microcaldota archaeon, assembly GCA_903858385.1. Taxonomy (GTDB): domain Archaea; phylum Micrarchaeota; class Micrarchaeia; order Micrarchaeales; family Micrarchaeaceae; genus CAIOIN01. The sequence continues at coordinate 1,721 of CAIOIN010000013.1, forward strand.
AAGGTTGAGGTGGCGTATAACGTGGTTTTTCTGAAGAAAGATACGCAACAAAATAAATGTTAGTAAAATTGGTTGGTATCCCGCTATTTGTCTCATTGAAAACTATGTATCCTGGATAAGGTGCATTAAAAGAAAAGTTATAATAACCAGCCATCCAGTAGCAGCCGATAACAAGATTATATCCCACATAGTTATGCTGCATGGCAGGGATAGTGACTGTTTTATTTGCATACAAAATCTCAATGACAGTATTATTCATGGGCACAGCTCCATTAGCGACTATTGTAATAGGTGGAGATGCTGCTACCTGCGTTATTGTTGTCGTTGACGAAGAAGCAGATTTACCTGAAGTAGTAATGTGGCCTATAAAAAATCCAACCACAAGCACGATAAGCAATCCTACAATCAATAGAACGTTCTTATTACTTTTCTTAGGTGTTGCCATCGAGTCTACACTAGCTGATAGAAGCGAAAGATTAAAAACTTAACCTTAAGAGTTAGCATAGGTCCTTTGCGGAGATCTGCATGCCCAATTATTCGGGAAAAGAGTTTAGGTGTTGCTGAAGCGGA
>CAIOIN010000014.1 GCA_903858385.1 uncultured Microcaldota archaeon
GGAGCAGCGGCTTTTCCGAATTGTCATTGATATGCAGAATGCTCCTGAAGACGCTGTCGCATGTCCCCGCCGGCAATTTCACCCCGCCGAATACCGCCTCTCCTGCGCTTTCCGTGCTGCCAGCCTCTTTTTGCCTTGCCAGATACGCAGTGCCGAGCCCGAATCCCTCCTCGGCAATCGTCAATATAAAACCCGAACTTTTTTCCGTGCGGCATTCCGGCTTTCCATCCTTACCTTCATACACCTTGTTATCCTTGAACTCTATGGCAAAACTCAACTCGTGCTTCTGCGCCCCGGACCGCGTCTCGCTGTACAGTATGCTCATCATGTCGTGGCTGAAAGTAAGGTTCGCCACCATGTCCTTGACGAGTTCGACATTGACCGCATTCTGCGCCGCTTTTTGCTGCATCATCCCAACACCAAAATAACATGAATTTCATGTAATATTTAAGCATTCCGAACTGCCGGCATGCGGCCTGCTAAGCATCAAGTTTGAACTCCTTCCTTATCCTGGCAACCTTCGGCCTTATCACAAGCATGCAGTACGGTTGGAATGGATTATTTTTGTAATAGTCCTTGTGGTAATCTTCCGAGGGATAGAACGCACCAAGAGGCTTAACCTCGGTCACTATCGGCTTGTCGTAATTCTTCGCTATCCTGCCGATGAACTTGTCTATCATCTCCCTCTGTTTGCCGGATGTGTAGAGTATGATGGACCTGTACTGCGAGCCCATGTCAGAATCCTGCCTGTTCAGCGATGTAGGATCGTGCATCTTGAAGAAGATGTCAAGGATCTTCTCTAACGATGCAATGGCCGGATCGTACTCCAGCTCGATGACCTCGGCATGCCCCGTAGTGCCGCTGCACACCTGTTTGTATGTCGGATTCTCTGTGTTACCTCCCGCATAGCCTGGCGTTATCCTGATGATGCCCTTGAACATGCCGAATACCGCTTCTGCGCACCAGAAACAGCCGCCTCCGAGTACAATACTTTCGTTGCTAGCTCCCATCCCTGTCAAAAATATCTTCGAGAAAAACAAATAAGAGCTTTTGCCCAAGGAACAGCGCCTTCAAGGCCGTGCCAGAGATCCTTCAGTCACTGCCTATACATCCGCCTGATATCATCCATGCCCGGGAGCTGCCCGGTCTCAAATTCGAAGCGCGGAGCCTGATTAAACCTGTCCTTTATGTCAAGGACCATCTCCAAGGTCTCCTTGCAGTTCTCGAATCCGTACTGATGCTGCAGCAAGGGATCCTTGGCCCTTCTCAGGAAGTCGCTCATGATCAGCGTGTATTTGGGTTTGGAGTTAACCTTTATGTCTCCCTTGAAGACCGACGAATCGATGGTCGTTGTCAACGATTTCGAATCCAGATTGACATGAACATATCCTTGCTCTCCTTGGATGTGGAATACCCATTCATCGACGCCGGTGTACTTGCCCATGGCGAATCTCATCGGGAATCCGCTTCCGCCCCTCATGGAAACCTCGGCGTACATCTCTGCCATCGATGTTTTTCCAGTGAACTTCGTGTAGTGCTCGAACGCCTCCTTCGACACTCCGGCGACTGCGTTTTCGATGGTCATGGTGCCTATGCGATCCTTGAGCAGGTTAACGAATGAGAACACATGGTCTCCCAGGTCTAGCGCCATGCCTCCATTTTCCTTGTCGCCCAGCCATTCCCTGCCCACTATGCTACCGTATATGGGGCCCTCAAGGCATGTACCGACGATGTACCTCAAATCTCCAATGGAATCCAGAACTTTCGGCAGAACCGGCGCCAAAACCGGAGTCAAAAATTGAGAATGCCAATCGCCCTGCCTGATCTTCTGAGAATTGTCGTCCGGTAGCAGCGTCCTTACCACAAGGCCTTTCTCATCCCTGTAATAGACCGCAAAATAAGCGAGTTGGTTCGGGTATTTCGAGAGCACTTCCGCCGTGTTGGCAATGCCCTCGCGGTTTACCGCGAAGGGCTTCTCCACAAAAGCCGCCTTCCCGTTGCTAAGTATGAACTGGAGATTGCTTGCATGGAATTCGTGCGGAGTGAGATCCAATACCGCATCCACGTCCGAAGGCAGGCTTTGGAGATGGTCTCCCTTGATCTGGTGATAAATGAAATTGTCGGATCTGTTGAACAGGTTCGCTGGCAGGTCCTCCTTGCGCTTTATGTCCGCAATCCAGTCTATCCTTGCCCTTTCGGTGCCTATAGCATCAAGTGCCGGTTTTATCGTCTTAAAGATGTCGCCTGCGCCTATGACTCCAAGCCTGACTGGAGCGTCCTTTTCCATAATATAATTTACTTTTTAGGAGATATTTAAGCCCCGTGTCTGGCTTCGGCGATTGACGGTCATTAAGTATGAATATCATCGATATCGAGTTTATGCAGTACCTAATGTTCTTCGAAGTTAAGTTCTCACCCTTGAATACGTGGCCCAGATGCGCGCCGCATCTCGCGCACTCGACCTCTGTCCTCATGCCGTCGGGATCTGGCACTTTTTTCACGGCCCCTTTTATCTCGTCGTCGAAGCTCGGCCAGCCGCACCTCGCGTCGAACTTGTCCTCGGACCTGTACAACGGCGCGCCGCACCTCTTGCACACGTACGTTCCCGGCTTGAAGTTGCTATCGTACTCGCCGCTGAACGGCGTCTCGGTGCCCTTGCGGACTATCACGTCTTCTTCCTCTGGAGTGAGCTTCCTTAGTTTCATATGCATCCTCGTTTTGTGTCTATCCTAAATGCTTCCATCTCAATTTTAAATATCCTGCCCTGGGTTTGGCATTTGCGCATCCTTTTTATACTTTCTTATTGAGTATCTCTCTTAATTCAGGCCAGTGTAGAGACGAGAACAACAGCAATTGATACAACGACCCGCAGAATCGCAAATCCAAACACGAGGGTGACCATTCTTGAACACAAAGCCGACTGACATGCCCAACGCCTATGTTGACAGGGTGCGGCCTATCCAGACAAACACGATGGAGGTCGAGGCGGTCAAGAGAATAATCAGGGAAAGCTGGCAGCCGGACGTTAAGGACAGCAGCACGATGGACATACTCAACCGGCACGTCGACTTCATGGCCAGGGAGCTCAAGCTTCCCGATTACGAGGCCGCATGCATGCAGAACGTGGCGCTTCATTCCAAGCACATGACCAAGAGCGAGCTGCGCGCCTATACGAAGCTGATAGAAGCCTTGGCAATAGGATACAAGTCAAAGTTCGGACTGGACATAACCAACCTGCTGATAGCTGGTGTAGCACTGCTCTCGAAAGATCTGAAAACAGCAAGGAAGCACTACAACAACCTGCTCTCAGACTTATACTACAACCTCAAATCCTACGACGACCGCATCGAGAAAGAAAACAACCGGATAACGCGTCTGGCGACAAGATTGCAGGACAAGGAATCGCGCATGTTCCTATTCAGGATGCTCAACAAGCGCGAGATCAACGCGCTCAAGAGCAGGATAAACAAAAGGACATCGCGGATGAACAAGCTTTCTAGTAGGAAGGTAAAGTACGATTCCCTTGCGACGAAGCTGAAGAGCGTCGCGAACAGCTAACTCCTGGGATTCAATCCAGCATCGTCACTCTCACAACCTTCGCGGATCTCTTTTTCTCCTCTTCCATGAGCAGCTTGTATCCCGGTTCGACCTCGCTGAGCCTGCGAACCTTTCCATCATCGAGGAACTTCGGGTCGACGCACCTTAATTTCCTTACCAATCTTATCTCCCCGTCTTCACTTTCCGTGAAGTTCAGCTTACCCAATCCCTTGTTTATGTTGTAGACGACGCCATTCTCTCCCGATTTCCTGAACTTGCCGATCAGGTATGTTTCATCTTTGTACAGATCTGGCATGGTAATGATCTTCTTCTCCAACGCCTCCTTCAGCGCCTTGCTTATGAAATAATACCTCAGCATGGCCTCGTCACCCGACCAATAGTCCTTCTGGCACCTCGCATAATACCTCGCAAAGCCCTCTGCGGTCTTTCTCGAACCGAAAACTATCTCACCATCATCAACGATCAGATCCTCTACGCACTCACGGGTGTCGACTCCCAAGAAGTAGCGGCTGTCGCGGAGCGCATAATCGATCCTGTCCGCGCAGAGGTCAGGCATCTTCCTCTCAAGAAGGCGGAAACAGCCGTTATCCTCAAGGTTGCTTATCCTGTCAATATTGTAGCCGTGCTTGGATAATATGCTTGCTATCTCCGAATTCTTTATGTAGCCGCTAAGCGCACTGTCTTGATAGTCCCCTTTCGTAGGGTCGCCCATGACCCAATCGATTATGTGCGAGAATGCTGTGTGCGAGACATCATGCAACAGGCCGGCGACCTGCTCCTCCAAGCTTGCATTTAATCTCCTAAGCAGCAGCATGACACCGATGCTGTGCTCGTACCTGCTGTAAGTCTCAAAGGTCAACGCGGTCTCGTTCTTCGGGAAGCCGTGCTGCGAGGCGTTCTTCAATCTTTGGACTGGATAGGAATCGATCAGCTCAAGAAGGACCTCCTCCTTTACGTCGAAGTTGCCGTAAAGCAGGTCTTTTATGATCATGCGCGCACCCCAATAGACATAACATCCAAAGTTTAAAAACAAATACTTACGGCTATGGTTGCAGCGCGCGAGACGCTGAAAGAAACGTTTATTAAAAGAGAATGACAATGGTTTGATGCGGCATCAATGCTCTAGAATCGCTGCAAAACGTTGCTGGTAGTCGAATGCAAGACTCGTCAAAATGCCTTATCATACTAACAA
>CAIOIN010000015.1 GCA_903858385.1 uncultured Microcaldota archaeon
CCTTATCACCAGCTTCTTCTTTATGGCCGAGGCTATGCCCCTTATTATCGTCTCGTTCTCGTAAAGCAATCGCGTGTTCTTCAGATACACGACTATGTCCGGGCCCTCGAACTCCGCCTTTGTGAAGCCGGCTTCCGCAGGGAGCATCGACTTTATCTTGTCAAACAAGTCGTCAGAGCGTCTCTTGCTTTTATACTCCTCATTCTCAATATCTTCCACTATAAAACCTGCGAATAAATAAAATACAGACCTGGCTTACTTCGTGTTCAGGAACTTCTCCAATTCCTTGTCCGTGTATTCCGTGTAACCGCTCTTCGTTATCGACGCGATTATCATGCCGTTGCCCGTGGCGGAATCCCTCTTCATCGCTATCGTGAGCGCCCTGGCGATGCCCCTTATCGCATCCTTGGTGCTCATGCCCTTCTTGTACATCTCCTCCAAATAACCGAGCGCAGTCAAAGAACCGCTGCCAGTCGAATAGAATTTCGTCTCGCTCATGTAGCCTCCGATCGGATCCAGGCTGTACACCTGCGGTTCGTCGTTCTCTCCCAAACCAGCTACTATCAGCTCTACGTAGAACGGCATCATCTTGTTCTGCTGCAATATTATCGAAAGAAGCGAGCTCGCAGACTTCGGAGACATCGGCTTGTTCTCGTTCATCTTGTATATCTCGTTCTGCGCCTTCAGGACCCTTATGAGCTCTTGCGCATCGCCTACCGCTCCGGCTATGGTCATGCCGAGATTGTTGTCTATCTTCCATACCTTCCTTACTTCAGTGCTTGCGATGAATGTACCTGCCGTGGCTCTTGTGTCAGCGCCTATGACTACCCCATCTGTGCACACTATTCCAACGGTCGTAGTACCCTTCAAGTATTTGTCTCGTTCAGTTTGATCCATACTCACACCTAAATAACACTATTCAGAAAGCATCTCCCATCCCATAAACACTATGCACATGCGAAAACTGGCAGCAAAGAATTTGTAGTAAAACTAAACAAAAACGAATATAGAAAATCAAGATAATATTTGAACATATACCTATAAAAGGCTTACCCAGGCTCTTGCCTAGGTAAAGTCTATCAGGCTGCCACTGCCTATGAACTGGTGCTTCAGATCGTTCAATTCAGCATACGCAAATGTCCTGTACACCCGCGTTACTTTCACCTTGTACATGTTGCCTATCCTGGTTTTCGCGTTCTTGACCAGCACGACGAACTTGCCTATCTTGCCTATGCCTTCGCCTCTGGCCCCCTTCGCGTCGACTCTCATGTCGTACACCAGCCCTTCCTCTATCGCTTCGTCTATCCCATCCATCCACTCACCCAAATGTAAACGGGCACCTTCTGTAACTGCCCCTGCCACCCAATGAGTAATGCACAGCTCGTGCTTTTAAAGGTATTCTACTAACCGCGTAAAATTAGACAGTTGTCTAACCCCGGTGGAAGATTTAAATACCGCAACGCGTTCTCGACGTATGTGACCCATCCCAACTATCTTTTTCTGGGCTGCATGAGCCTATCGAGCAGCACCGCAAGCACTACGGCCGCCGCGCCAAGTGCCAAAAACGATCCGGTCCTATACGCGTTGATGTCGTCCAACTGCCGCTTCGCGCTGCTCATCGCCATGGCAAGCAGCTCCTGCCCATAGGCGGGATTCGTATGCGACACGTTCGCCGCACTGCTTATGTAACCGTAAGAAGCGGAAAGATTAGGATAAAATACGAGGTAAGCGCTCTGGTTCACCATGTTTACGTAATCAAGCGTGCTGTTTATCGCCGTGCCGATGCCCGCCGCACGCGAATAGGAAAAGAGCGAGAGCACGAGAATCCCGATAGCCAGACAGATCAAACGGCTACCGGGCCTTCCCATCAAACCACTAGTTCAGAGGTTCACGTCTATGTTGAGCTGCTCCTTGAGCTCCCTGTACCGGTTTCTTATGGTCACCTCAGTGACTCCTGCGACGTCAGCCACCTCCTTCTGCGTCCTCCTCTCGCCAGCAAGCGCGCCGGCTATGTAGACCGCAGCAGCGCTGACCCCGGTCGGGCTCCTTCCTGAAACGAGACCTTTCTTCATCGCCTCCTTCAGCAATTGGACCGCCTTGTCCTGCGCCTCTCCGCTCAGCTTCAGCGCGTTGACGTACCTTGGCACGTAGGCTATCGGATCGGTCAGCGGTATCTTCAGGTTGAGCTCATGCGATATGACCCTGTAGGCCCTGCCAATTTCCTTCTTCGGCAATCCCGATATGGTCGATATCTCGTCAAGCGTCCTCGGCATCCCAGCCTGCCTGCATGATGCGTATATCACTGCCTGCACGACTGTCTCTATCGGCCTGCCCCTTATGAGGTTGTTCTGCACGCACTTCCTGTACAGAAGCGCTGCGCTCTCACGTATGTTGTCCGGCAGTCCCAAATAACTAGAAACCCTGTTCAGCTCCGGCAGGGCTATGAGGTAGTTCCTCTCCGAAGAACTGGCTATGCTAGCCCTCTTGTGCCACTTCCTCATCCTGTACAATTGCGCCTGCCTCTTCGAGGGTATCCTCACTCCACGTATGTCCTTGTTGTAAAGGTCTATCTCCGTGACAAGGCCCCTGTTCGGCTTCGTGTATTTTATCGGTGCACCGGTTCTTGCACGCGCATTCCTCTGATCCGCGTCGAACGCACGCCATTCCGGGCCCGTATCTGTTACGTTCTCTTCAATGACGAGTCCGCAGTTGTTGCATATCATCTCCCCGCGCTCGTTGTCGAATATAAGATTGGTGCTTCCGCAGCTCGGGCACTTCTTTATCTGCTCTTCGACTCTTGACCTGTCTACAGGGATGGTCTGCGGCACGTCATGCGTGACGTGCAGCTGCTGTGCCTGTTCGGTCTGGCCTACCATCGTGTCCCTGCCCTTCCTCCTTGTCGGGGCGTCTGCGATGCTGAGCCTGTTGTCGGTCACAACGATCTTTCTGATCTTCGTTGATTGTCCACTATCCCTCTCTTCCTCTTTTTTGGCTGTCTTCTTGATTTTCGTCTTCATCGTTGTCACTTTTATCGAGTGAAAAAACTCGATTGAATGCAAAAGGTTTATAAATCTTTTCAAAATTAGTTAATATTTTTGTGAAGGAATAGATATATAAACCTTCCCCCCAAACTCCCGGTCACTGCGTCGGGAAATCCCTCACCATGCCCTCGCGGGATGCGGGGTTTGATGAGGGAGCGGCACGAACGGGACAAATGCAATCATAGCCGCCCGAACAACGCATTTAAGTTTTCGCAGATATACCTATCCGATCCCATGTCGGCCAAATCTACACTCAATCAGGTTGATCCGAAGATATCCGAGGCCATGGAGAATGAGCTCGCAAGGCAGAGGGATTGCCTCGAGATGATTCCATCGGAGAATTTCACAAGCATGAACGTGCTGCACGCGCTGGGATCGGTTTTGACGAACAAATATTCGGAAGGATACCCGGGCAAGAGGTACTACGGCGGCAACCAATTCATAGACGTCATAGAGACGCTTGCAATTGCGCGCGCAAAAGCCCTTTTCAAGGTGCCGTACGCAAACGTCCAGCCCTATTCCGGTTCGCCTGCAAACTTTGCGGTCTATGCCGCACTATGCGACCGCGGCGACACCATAATGGGACTCAATCTGACTGACGGCGGGCATCTTACGCATGGGTGGAAGACCAGCATGACCGGACAGTTCTTCAACAGCGTGCCCTACCACGTGAAGGCAGACGGCTACATCGACGTAGACGAGGTAAGGTCTCTCGCAATCAAGGAAAAGCCGAAACTGATATGGATAGGGGCTACTGCATACTCAAGAGCGCTCCCGTTTGAGGAGTTCTCAAAAATAGCTGACGAAGTGGGCGCCTATCTCGCCGCTGACATATCCCACATAGCCGGCCTTGTGGCTGCAGGCGCGCATGCAAGCCCTGCACCATACGCACACATAATCACTACAACTACGCACAAGACCCTCAGGGGACCGAGAGGCGCCATGATCATGGCCACGGAAAGAGGCCTCAAAAAGGATCCGGAGCTCGGCGACAAGCTCGACAAGGCGGTCTTCCCTGGATTGCAGGGCGGCCCGCACGACAACACCACCGCGGGGATAGCAGTCGCATTGCTGGAAGCATCGACTCCCGAGTTCAGGGAATACGGCAACCAGATAGTGAACAACGCTAAGGCCCTTGCGGCGACGCTGATGAAAAAAGGACTAAAGCTCGTCACGAATGGGACGGAGAATCATCTGATCTTAATAGATCTGACGCCCTTCGGCAACGGTAAAGGCGTCTTCGCGCAGGAGGCATTAGATCTTGCAGGCATCGTGGTCAACAAGAACACGATACCGAAAGAGCCATCGAGCCCGTTCTATCCCAGCGGCGTGAGACTGGGTACTCCCGCGATAACCACGAGGGGCATGAAGGAGCAGGAGATGGAATCGATCGGCAGCATCATCGCAGACGTCATAAACGAGGTAAAGGACTACGAGATGTCTGGTGACAAGGAAGTGAGGATGGCCACGATGAAGAAATTCAGGGCAGAGATAAAGTCGAACGATGCGATAAAGTCGGCAAGGGCGAAGACCCTCGAAATATGTGCGAAATTCCCCCTGTATCCGGGCCTCGAGTCGTGAACTACCTAGCTTTGCGCGCATAGCTCTTGTAGACGAATCCCTCGAAATCTTTTGTCTCTTTCTCATCCCACTGGCTCATATCCACTTCTGGGAAATAAGTGTCGCCGTCGTACGAACCTTTTACCCACGATATGTGCAGCTCATCGGTAAAGGGCAGCAAGGTTGCATACAACTGCGCTCCGCCTATGCAAAACAAGTCCTTATCGTAGCCCCTCGCAATCTCAAGCGCCTCTTCTACGGACTTGCACACGACCGCGCCTTTCTGCTCTGGCAGCGTGCCGCTCACGATTATGTTTGCCCTCTGAGGAAGCGGCCTGTACTTGTCGGGCAGCGACAGCCACGTGTTCTTGCCCATGATCACGGTGTTGCTCGTGGTGAGCTCCCTGAACAGCTTAGCATCCTCGTGTATGTGCCAAGGCAGCGCGCCCCTCTTCCCAATCACGCGGTCTTTCGTCATTGCGACGATAATGTGGATCTTCATGTCACACAGCTATCTCAAACTCTATCTTCGGGTAGCTCTGGTAGCCGTCAAGAACGGTGTCCGTGTACTGCCAATCGAAGATGCTCTTGAAGTTGTCGGTCCTTATCTTCGGCAGCGCGTACTGCGAGGGATCCCTGCCCAGCTGCTCCTTCGCGCCTTCCATGTGGTTCTCGTAGATGTGCGTGTCAGCCAGGAAGCCGACGAGCCTGCCCTCTTTCAATCCAGACTCCTTTGCAAGGAGGTGAAGCAAAATTCCATAGCTCGCTATGTTGAACGGCAATCCGAGCATGGTGTCAACGGAGCGCTGGTCCCACAAGAGATTGAGTTTGTCCCCTATGACCGTTACCTGGAAGGCGTAGTGGCAGGCAGGCAGTCCCATCATCGGTATCTGCGGCGGGTTCCATGCCGAAACTATCATGCGCCTGTCTGTCGGGTCCGTCTTGAGCTTCTTCACGACATTCGCCAGCTGGTCGATGCCCTTGCCGTTGTAATCAGTGTCATAACTGACATACTCCGCGCCGAAGTGCCTCCACTGCCACCCATACACCGGTCCCAAATCCCTCTCTTCAAGCATCTTCTTCTTCTCTTCTTCGGTGTGGCCGTACTTGACCTTCGCCTGATTGGCCCACTCATCCCAAATGTGGTTTTTTCTGTCCTGTAGCCACTTCTTGTCGGTTATGCCTTTTATGAAGAATTCGAGTTCTGACGCTACGTTCTTGAACGGCATCTTCTTCGTTGTCAACAGCGGAAATCCATTGCTCATGTCATGCTCGAATATCGCCCCGGCTATCGACTTAGCCTTCACTCCGGTGCGGTTGTCCTTCCATTCGCCTTCTTCGACTATGCGCCTCACGATGCTGAGGTACTGCGCGTCCGCTATTCTATCAATCGTTCCAGACATTTGTTCACCCCCTGCTTTTACCTTTTGCATAAGGTAACCCCTTCCGATTACCATCGGGTTTTCAATTATTTAATCCTATGTAGTGGCAGGCCGTAGCCCTCTTTTTGTTTTAGGCAGCATCAGTCTAAGCGGCTTTAAGCCTTGCATACTCACCGCACACGCATCGGCGCGTTTCATCCATCCCGGCGCGCTCGTATAGTCATCGCTTTATGCGCCGCTCTGGTATCGTTTCTGTTCCGAATCAGGCCTTAGGCCATCGTGTGCTCTGTATGAGAGGAGCTTCCTCCTTTCGGTAGGCTGCCCACCTGCCACCACATCCATATATGGGGCAAGCCTTTTATTAACTATTAGCGATAGGGTTCCATGGTAACATTACCGGTATTGCCTGTCGGAAATGCGCTTCTGAGCGAGGCAATCCTTGTTATACTGATCGCGCTGGTCCTTTTCATACTATTCAAGCTCGGAAAGTCGATTCTGAAGATACTGTTCGGCCTGATAGCAAACAGCATACTCGGCATCATAGCGATATTCGTTCTGAATTACCTGTTCAACATCGGCATACCCCTGGTAGCCGCGACGTTGGTGCCTACCGCATTGTTCGGCCTTCCAGCTGTCGGGACATTGATACTGCTAAGGTTCTTCGGCATACCGCTGTGAGCCATTAGATGTTTATCATGCAGAAAAAGGCAATCGGCGCTGCGGCGCTGATCGTGGTCGTGCTAATAATCATCTTATCCTTCGCGCTTCTGAACGGCGGAAATACCACGATGACAACTTCTAGCACCTCTACAATAAGGGCTCAGACATCAACGGCAACATACGTACCTTCCGAAGAGATTGCAAATGTTTCCGCGGTGTATCCGAATGCAACGCAAAGCACCTTCTATTGCAACACGAGCGCGGATTGCGCGATTGTGCACACAACCTCATGTTTCAACAACCTAGCCTCGCAACAGGCGTGCATAAGCAAAACGAGCTCCGGCCAATACGCGTTCTATTACAGCAACTTCATCGGCTCCGGATCAATAATATGCCCGCAGTACATCCTAAACGCATACGCAAACTGCAGCTGCATCAATAATGGATGCAGCCTGGTGTACGGGACAAGATAAAAATAAGAGCAATTCCTGCACGGCAAAATCAATTGCACGCAAGCCTTATGTCCGAAACGTCGATCGTCTTCCTCTTCGCGTGATGCGATAGGAGGACAGCCTTCTGCGCAGTGTTGAACGCTATCCTGTTGACGTATTTCTGCAGCTCCATGCTGGCATCGGATCTCACCCGGTTTGCTCCAGCCTCTCTCAATATTTTCTTTACAGTAGACTCTGATATGTACACAAAATTCACCCTGTGAAGGAGTATGGTCAACAAACCTTTAAGAACATGCAAATCTTTTGCGGATTAGCGGAATAGACTACATGTTCAGCTGCTCGAAGACCCTGTTCGCGATGTCCTTCCCGAGCAGCTTCGTGACTTTCTCTTTGTTGTCCCTGATGTCCTGCACCGTACGCACCCCATTCATGAAAAGCGTTCGTGCCCTGACACGTCCTATCTGTTCCAATCTCACTAGGTCGAGAAGCTCCTCCTTTATGCCGTACCTCATGCGCACTCTCGTCTCAACAAGCTTCCTTGCCGGCACCTTCATTATGTGCGCCAATTCGGTCGCCGAATAGACCAGCCAGTCAGCGTTCGTCATCTTGCTGTAAAGCCCTCCGGGCGTGGTCGTGTACTTCTTCACGAGCTCCGGCTCCTTGACCTCGTCTATCCAGTCCTTCAGCATCAGCGCGGTGCTGAAGGCCTTGACCGGATCGTAATAGCCGTAATCCATGTTCATGTAGCCTTCGACGAGCTTGACCTTCTTGAAGTGCATGTAAGTGGTGTATTCCAGCTCAGCTTCCTTCGTGGCCCTAACATAAGGCCGCATCTCAAGAGTGTTGGATATCATGTAAAGAATTCCAAGAGTGTCGAGCTCCTGCCCTAATGAGTCTATCATC
>CAIOIN010000016.1 GCA_903858385.1 uncultured Microcaldota archaeon
ACTCGAAGGCGAGGTCAACGTTCCCATAATATTGCAGCCCACTGGTTATGCTGATTTCCTCTACAAGAGCCTCTACACCAGCTACATGGCGCTATTGGCACTGAAGAAGAACAAGAAGACGCGCGAGGTGCAGGTCTACGGCTCCATATCCGGCTACAAGATTGTCGGCAAGATAGACCAGCTCGATATTAAGGACGGTAAGGTCGTCCTTTTTGAGGACAAGACACGTGCCAATCACAAGATCCCTTCGAGCTCGCAGATCACTACCCATCGCGTGCAGATAATGGTCTACAAGAAGCTCGTAGATGACATAGTGAATGGGGAATACACAGTCACCAACTTCACTAATGCCTACCGCACCACCGCCATGAAGATCACCCCGGAGTTCGTGAGGCAGCTCGACGCTCTCGGAGTCGAGAAGCCGATACAGAACATAAACTCCATAGCAGGCCGCTTCTTCCAGGAGTTCAAGAACATCGGAAGCATAAGCGACATGCTCTGCATAAAGTACATAGACCAGTTCACGGGCAAGGAGATAGACCTGCACAAGTTCGACTACGATCCGAAGGAGATGCAAGACATAATAAAGTATATTATGAAATATTGGAGCGGAGAAAGGGAATCGATGCCGGTTCCGGAGCAGGAGAAATGGAAATGCTCCTACTGCGCATTCTACGGCAAGGAATGCAAGGCGTGGTGGCCGCAAAGCGTGCTTTGAATGCTTAACAAAGAGCAACTGAGGAGCGAATTTTCCAAGACGCCTAACAAATACTATCTAACGGAAACGTTCAAGAACGAGGGCTTTGAGCGGAAGACATGCAAGCTGTGCGGCAAGAGCTTCTGGACCTTCGACAGCGAAAGAGAATTGTGCGGCGACCCGTCGCATGAGCCGTACACGTTCATAACCGAAAAGCCAAAGAACGTGGAATACCTCGAATTCTGGAACAAGTTCTCAAATTTCTTCAAGAAGGAAGGGCATGCAATCGTAGACAGCTACCCTGTCGTCAGCAGATGGAGGCAAGATCTCTACTTCACGATCGCAGGCATACAGGACTTCCAGAGGATTGAAAACGGCAAAATGAATTTTGAATACCCTGCGAACCCGCTCATAGTGCCGCAGATATGCATGCGCTTCAACGACATATCGAATGTCGGGGTCACCGGCCGTCACTTCACGTCGTTCATGATGGCGAACCAGACCGCTTTTGATTATCCGAAAGGCGGCTATTGGCGCGACCGGACCATCGAGTTGAATTTCAAGTTCCTGACGGAAGTGTTGGGGATAAACAAGAAGGACCTGACCTACATCGAGGACGTCTGGGCCATGGGGGATTTCTCAGAATTCGGACCTAGCCTCGAGAGCTTCTCGAAGGGCCTTGAGATGGTCAACAGCGTCTTCACCCAGTTCGAATACTCGGACGGCAAGACAAGGGAGCTAGGCGGCAAGGTCGTCGATGTAGGCTGGGGTTTCGAGCGTCTTCTCTGGTACCACTGCGGCACGCAGACCGCTTATGATGCAGTCTTCAAGAAGGAACTCGACTACATACACCACAGCACCGGCATCAAGCATGACGTCAAGGCTTATTCGAAGATAGCCGGCAGCTTCGGCCTCATGAACATGGACGAGATGTCCGACATAGACGCGTTCGAGAAAAAGCTGCTGCACAAGGCCGGCATGTCTGAGAGCGACTACCGCAACGTGATAAAGCCGATGCAGGCTGCATATGCCATAGCCGATCACACAAGAACGCTGCTGTTCGCGATAAGCGACGGGGCTCTTCCGAGCAACGTCGGCGGAGGCTACAACCTGAGAATCATACTAAGAAGGATATTCGACCTTGCAAGCCAGTACGGGCTGAACATGGACCTAATGAAGATCATAGAAATGCACTCGAAAGAGCTTTCGGGGCTCTACAGTCATGTGGGCGAGAGCCTGAACGAGATAAACGACGTCATAGAAGTCGAACGAAAGAGATACGAGAACAGCAAGATAGCTGCGCAGAAGATAGTCAGCATGGTGATAGAGAAGCATGAGCCATTGACTCCGGAACGCGTTCGAACACTTTACGAAAGCAACGGCATAACACCTGATTTCATAAAGTCGATAGCGGAATCGAAGAAGGTAAAGATCGAGATCCCAGAGCAGTCCTACAACGAACTGGTCAAGGGCGATTTCACAGAGAAAAGGAAGGAAGCGAAAGTCACCGGGATAGACCTCACCGACATCCCTGCCACTGCAAAACTGTTCTATGGCGACGCGCATGAATCCGATTCGAAGGTGCTTCTTGTTGCGGGCAACATGGTCGTATTGGACAAGACGCCGTTCTATGCAGAGAGCGGCGGCCAAGAAGCTGATACTGGTTCGATAGAAGGCGTAGGCGTCAAGGACGTCCAGAGCTCTGGCGGGGTCATCGTTCATACGTTGGTCAAGCCTGCATCATTCAAGAAAGGCCAGTCGGTACATTACATAATCGACGGCGAACGCCGAATGAGGCTGGTAGCCCATCATACCGCAACGCACCTGGTCAGCGCTGCAGCAAGGGCAGTGCTGGGCAAGCACGCGTGGCAAGAAGGAGCAAAGAAATCCTATGATAAAGCGCACATAGACATATCCCATTATGAAAAGTTGAGCGACAAGCAGATAGAAGAGATAGAAAGCAAGGCCAACTCATACATCATGCACGGCATAAAGGTCACCGCGGAGGAGATGGACCGCAAAACAGCAGAGTCGAAGTTCGGCTTCTCCATCTACCAGGGCCACGGCACCCCCGCTGGCAAGCTCAGGATAATACAGATAAAAGATCTGAAGGGCAACCTGATAGACGCTGAAGCTTGCGGAGGCCTCCACCTAGGGGGCAA
>CAIOIN010000017.1 GCA_903858385.1 uncultured Microcaldota archaeon
TCTCAAGTTGGACCGCTACCGCGTCGATGCCAATCAGTCCTACTTCGAGCAGGAGTTCTTTGTAGCGTTCGTTGGCTATGCTCGGAGTGGAAAAAACACCCTGGCTGAAGAGTTCGTCAAGAACGATGGGTTCGATCAGCGCGGGTTTGCCGATGCGCTGAAGGCCATTCTCTACGCCTTGAATCCTCGTATTGAACTATTCAACGATGATTTCATTGGGCATTGGCATATCAAAAATATCGTTGACGACCGAGGGTGGGAGAAGGCCAAGGAAGAGCCGGAGATTCGCGAGTTACTCCAACGGCTCGGGACAGAGGGTGGAAGGGTCGCTCTTGGTCAGGATGTGTGGGTGAACACCTTATTTGCTCAGCCCCACGGAGCCCGTTTAGCAATATCGGATTTGCGCTTTGAGAATGAAGCCATAGCGGTGAAGAACCGAGGGGGCTACGTTATTCGAGTTGAACGTCCTGGTATTGGTCCAGCCAATGGTCACGCCTCAGAAAAACTTGACTTCGACGTTGACTTCATTGTTCAAAATGACCGAACTCCGTACGAGGCATATCTAGACGTTAGAAAATTCTTAGTTAGTCAGGGTGCTAATCTTGGCGGTTAAATTGGTTGTTGGTGTCAACGACCTGGCCACAACTCACCCCAGGTTGGCGAGAGAGGCGTATCAGTGGAATCCTCAAACACTAACAGCAGGTAGTGGCAAACGTCGTGAGTGGATTTGTGATTTAGGACATATCTGGATAACAGCACCATCGAACAGAGGCGGCAAGAAGAAAGGAACCGGCTGCCCCTACTGTTCGGGACATAGCGTGTGGCCCGGTTTTAACGACCTCCTTGCAGCCGACGCTGCCCTCGCATCTGAAGCCCACGGATGGGATCCGAGCACCGTAAGTGCCCACAGTGGCGCTCGACTTACATGGCAGTGCAAAAGAGAGCATCTCTGGGTATCTAACGTAGACAACCGCCGTAAGGGAAATGGATGTCCGTACTGCGCGGGCAGATTACCTATAGTTGGAGAAACTGATCTTGCGACGGTCAATCCTGATCTGGCCCACCAGGCGTGCGGCTGGGACCCAACGACCGTCCTGCCGAGTGCAAACAAAAAGCTCTCATGGATTTGCAGCGAATTACACGTATGGTCGGCCAGCCCCCTGCATCGCACTCAGGGTACCGGATGTCCTGAGTGTGCAAGGTCCGGCTATAGGGAAGAGATGTCCGGTTTTGTCTATCTTCTTCGCCACGACGAGTGGGGCCTCTTGAAAATTGGTATCACTAATTTCCCTGAGAACAGAGTGTTAAAGCACCAGAAGAGAGGGTGGGGTGTGACGGGGATAGTTGGGCCAATGGATGGCAAAAAGGCCAGGTCCATTGAAGCCTCTATTCTCGACTACATTTCCAGCAACGGTGGCGTTTTAGCCGACCAGGAGGTTGCTGGAAAATTTGACGGATATACCGAGTGTTGGTCAGAAGGCTCTTCACCTATTTCCTCGGAAGACCTACTCGACTATTTGACAGCACATCAAA
>CAIOIN010000018.1 GCA_903858385.1 uncultured Microcaldota archaeon
ATACCTACAATAGGCAGGCAATCCGCACCGATGGCGCCGCAACCGGCGCAGCCAGTGGCGGAAAAGCCGACAATACCTCCTGACCCGAAGCTGATTACTGCTTTAGATGAACTGCACAACACGCTGCGCGGACGTCTCTATGACATGAACGGCGCAATGATATCGGAAGTGCCGATAAGGGAGCTTATACAGACTGTGCAGGATGGCACCGGGGTCGGCGCGATCGTGTTCGACGGCATAATAACGCAGAGGCTGGTCGAGCTAGCGAACAAGCAAGGAGTCAAGTCGGTGTACGGAGTCAGGGCCGGCCAGCTCTCGAGGCTGTTCGACAACATGCTGCTCTACACGAAGGAGCAGGGCAAGCTGTAAGCTTTTTTTATTTTTTTGATGCAATGCCAGCGCGAGCCATGCACTAGGCAAAGCCAACAAAATTCCAAATCTGTTGACCGCAGTAACCCTCAATCTCAGATAACTATAAATATTATATTGGAAGTAAATGCTTTCGAGATGGGGGCAGGGGGTAAAATGCAAGCAAATCAATCTAGCCAATCCAAGGTGAGCGCCGCTGACATGGCAAAATTGATAGAATCAAAAGTTGTGGCCACCGACAGGCTGGAATTGCGGGCATTGTTGGATCAGATGGGCATAGGCGTCGAGGATTCGAAGGAAATAATCCGGGGTCCCATAGACTTCCCCAAGATGGACCAGAAGTCCTTCATCGCCAGATTGAAAAGGACAGGGTATCTTGACATTACCGGCATGGCACCGAAGGACACGTGGACTCTCTTTCACGCCGGCACGCTCGAAGAAGCGAAGAAGCAGGCAAAAGACGCCGCGGGCGGGGCCGAATTGGTAAAAAACACAAGGCGCGAGGCGTGGGAAATCACCCATAGCGCGATGCGCTCTTCCCCAAAGGCGGTAGAACTCCTGGAAAAACTGAACGCCTGCGGCTATGAAGCATGGCATACGGTCACAAAAATCATACACGAAAAGACCGGCTCTGCATCATTCGACATGCGGGCGGATGCCGCTGAAGATGCTGCAATGGCAATGCGGCTCATAATATTAAAAGACCTAGATTTTGATGCGAAAAACCGACTGGTGCAAGACTACTACGCGAGGATGGAGGCATGGAGCGCGGGAGTCTGCGTCGCCGCCTACATCAACGGCAAGATCATCGGGTACTATTCAGACACGCCTCTGCAACCTCCTGCAAGCACGCTCAGGAACCCCGAAGACTACGCGGAGCCAATGCTTTAAATACCTTTAGTTTAAAACTAATATAGTTTAAATTTAAACTATGCGGTATTCGATGGTCATCAACAAGTTAGTGGATCAGAACCCCTCCTACATGAGCAAGGACATGCGGCACATAGTGCTGAAGCTGCTGATACTCAAGAGCATAAAGAACGGGAAGACCTACTCCTACGCGCTGGTGAAGAAGTTCAGCAACGACCGGGTGTCGCGCCTTTTGCAGAAGGACGACGGCAACGTGAAGAACGACATCTACAACACGATAAACGCGCTTGAAAAGTCCGGGTACATCAAAGCAAAGGCGGGTTCAAATAATGCACGGTCCAAAAAGTATTACACTCTGACCAGGAGCGGAAAGGCGACACTTGTGCAGACAAAACGGATATTCATCAGCTCAATGAAGAGCCTGATGGAGATAATGGGGTAGTTCGATTGGAGAACATGATCGAGGTCAAGAACCTCGTAAAGAAATTCGGCGACTTCACCGCAGTCAACGGCATAACGCTTGAGATAAAGAAGGGCGAGATATTCGGGCTCCTCGGCCCCAACGGCGCCGGGAAGAGCACCACCATAAACATGCTTCTGGGCCTCATGAAGCCCACCTCCGGGTCTGTTTACGTCAACGGCGTGGACATGCAGAAGGATCCGAACAAGGGAAAGGAGAACCTGGGAGTGGTAACTCAAGAAACGGTCGTCGAGCCGGAGCTCACCGCCGAGCAGAACCTGTCGATCTTCGGCAGGCTGTACCACGTCCCCAAAGACGAGCTTGAAAAGAAGATAGGATTCCTTTTGGACCTGGCGGATCTGAAGGCATTCGCCAAATCATACGCAGGCACCTTCTCCGGCGGAATGAAGAGGAGATTGGAGACCGTCAAGGCGCTGGTGCACGACCCGGACATACTGTTCCTGGACGAGCCGACGACAGGCTTGGACATACAGAACAGGACGAAAGTTTGGGCATTGCTCAGGCAGATAAACAAAGAGAGGAACGTCACGATACTCATGACAACCCAGTATCTGGAAGAGGCCGACCAGATGTGCAACCGGATAGGGATCATAGACCACGGCAAGTTGATAGCCCTGGGTACGCCGGCCGAGCTCAGGCAGAAGACGGGGCTCAACACCATAATAGAGGTGTCCGCGGACAGGGACGACCTGGCCAAGATAGCGCAGGCCTTCAAGAAAATGGGCCTCGATCCCGAGATAGCGAGCAACAAGGTGGTTGCCTCGGTAAAGAATGATCCGGTGGGCACGATGGAAAAACTCATCAAGGCCGTGAACGCCACCAAGGTAAAGATACAGAGCGTGAGCATGCATGAGCCCACCATAGACGACGTCTTCCTGAAGCTGACCGGATCCGAGGTGAGGGACGAGACCGGCTCGTATGCCGGCAGGCCAATGGTCATGGGTAGGAGATAGAATGAGCATAACCTCTGACACGATAACCCTTTTCACAAGGGAGTTGCTGATATACAAGAAGAACATCGTGCCAAGCGTAGCCAGGGCAGTGATATTCCCATTGATATTCATCCTTCTTCTGGGAAGCATAGGCAACATCCCGAAGAACGTGCCCATAACTGTCGTGAACTACGACAACAGCGCAGGCTCGATGGGCTTCATAAACATGCTCGAATCTGGCGGGTCGCTGAGCCTGACGAGCGTAACGAACCAGCAGCAGGCCATGAGCTTGCTTGCACAGGGGAGCACCACCGCGGTCGTGGTCATCCCGGGCGGTTTCTCAGATTCCACTTCATCACAGATATTTGTCTACATCGATGACTCTGCATCGGCCTCCGCATCTGTCGCGAGCAGCGTCATAGGCGCGGCCGTGGCGAAATTCAATTCAAGGATGATCCCAGGAAATCTACAAGGAGCAGGCGTAACGGTGATCACCAATCCAACCTACGGCGCGACAAGCAACAACATCAGCTTCACCGTGGCGGGAATACTCGTTCTCGTGGCAACTTCCGGAGCCATATTCGGCGGAGGCTTCACAGTGCTCTCGGACAGGGAGCTCGGAAACCTGAAGGCCTTCCTGATAACTCCGATAAACAAGCTCTCCCTGATGATGAGCAAGATCTTCTACGGGACGATGCAGTCGGTGTTCAGCGCCTACGCCGCGCTGGCGATAGGACTACTTTATGGAGCCAGCATCTACTCCGGCGTAGCTGGCCTGATAGAGATAGCATGGTTCATACTTCTGGCGGGCTTCAGCTTCAGCTGCATAGCCATCACGATGGCGGTGAGGATGAAGTCGACGCAGACCTACGCGCTCGTCGCCCAGACGCTCACCCTGCCGATGTCCTTCCTTGCCGGCGCCCTAATACCGGTGTCTTCGCTGCCTGCTTTCCTGCGGCCCCTTTCGGCCTTCAATCCGCTGACCTATGCGGTCAATGCCGTGAGGGACATAATGCTCAAGGGCCTGCTGCCCTTCGGCACCTTCATGATCGATTCGGCGATACTGATAGTGTTCTCGCTGATCATGCTGGTCATGTGCGCGCTTCTATTTAAAGGTATGAACGAGTGATATCATGGGAAAAAATGAACTTTGGTACAGGAGTCTTGCGTTGGCTGCGTTGCTGCTGTTCGCAGTTTATCCTGCAGTGGCTGCAGGAGTGTCAGCAGGGGACAGCGCGCTGTCCATAATCAATCTTCAGGTCCTGCCGCAGCCAGTGATGGCTGGCAGCAACATAACCATATCCTTCCAGCTGTACAACACATATTCTTCGTCGCTGCAGAACGTGAACCTGCAGATGACCGCTTCGAACCCGATAATAACGGTATCGCCTTCGAGCACCTACCTGACTGATGCGATAGGCACCGGCATATTCGGGGGCTACACGAATGAACTGGTGTACAAAATACACGTGCCTTCAACGCTCCCTACCGGCGAGTACACCATAGATGCAATAGCCAACTATGAAACCTCGCAGCCCGGCGCCGCAGGCGGCCTGTCAGAACTGCCATCGGAATCCGTGATGCCCATAAGCCTGTACGTCTACGGCGCTCCCAACGTGACCGTGACGATAACCGGCGTGCAGATCATGTCCAACAAGTCGATGCGCGTCAGCACCCAGATATCAAACATAGGCTACACCCAGGCGAGCAACATCCGCGTAAGATTCCTCAACACCGCGGGTCTTTCGGTTTCGGGGATGTCCTCAATCAACACCTCGGTACTCAATGCCGGCTCATCGCTGAGCGCAGCCGTGAACTACAACACGACCGGAAATGCGACGATAGGCGAAGGTGCTTATCCGATGCCCGTGCTTGTCTCGTACGCTTCGAATTACAACATAATCTACAACAAGCAGCTCAACCTGACATCAAGCATAGTGATAAACCAGCCAAACCTGATAGTGCAGCTCGCGAACCCGCAGCCGCAGTCGCTCTACCGCGGCAGGAACCAGAGCGCCTCGCTTCAGATAGAGAACATAGGCACCGGTCCGGCGAAGAACGTGACCGTGACGCTGCACTCCGGTAGCGGGATAATCCTGCTAAGCTCCATAAGCAGCTTCTTCATCAACAACATCGCGGCAAATCAGACCATATCAGAGCCCATACTCATAAGCGCGAACGGTACCACCGGCTCCAGCCTGACGGTCGGCCTGCAGTACTATCCGGCCAGCTACCAGAACCTGATATCCAAGACGCAGGTGCTGAGCCTGTCCATAGCCCCATCGGCGCAGTTCCTGGTGGTCTCGCAGAGCCCGAAGTCGCTCAACCCGGGAGCAACAGCGGTTCCCGTGAAATTCACCGTGGAGAACATCGGCACGATCGAGGCCGATCAGGTGCAATTCAACCTGCAGACCACCTACCCAATAACTCCGGTGGCCGGCACGTCCTACGTGAATAGCTTGCAGCCTGGAGCTTCGGCGAACGTCACCTTCGTGGTCGACGTCGATTCACAGGGTTCGCCTGGCGACTACCCGATAACGATGTTCGAGAACTGGAAGCAGCCCAACGGCGCGACTAACCAGCAATTCTCCGGCTCCAATGTCTACTTCATGGACATCGCGAGCTCCGGATCAAGCGACCTGCTGCTCATCGTGGCGGTCGTTGCCGTAGCCGCAATAGCTGTGGTCGCTTACAGGCGCTTCAAGGTGCCGACGAAGCAGGCGGCAAAAAAGAAGGCCGCATAAAAGCGATTCCTGGGCATCTGCAGCCGCACACGGCTTGCGGATGCCGCCAGGGCACCATCCGCCAATCCCAAAAATATAAATATTAGGGCTCGAAGAGAGTATTCTCATGGAGATCGAATCCAAGCCGTCAGGAAGCTATCTCGTCAACAAGTCCGAAGTGCCGCAGCTCATCAAATCATTGGAAGGGATAGCAATCAGGGTCAGCCATCGCGAAAATAGGAAAGACGTCATCTACTTCAACAACGAAGAGCACGAACTGTACTTCGGCCAGGATGTAAGGGCAAAAAAGTACTCCAAATCAGTTCCGCGCGCGAGGTTTCTGATCTTTCAGGATCGGGGATGGACTTTTGAGCAGAAGGGCGAGCTCCACACCAGCAACTCCACATCAATGCGCACGCATCCGGGCAAGCTGGAGTTCTTCGAGATAGCCGAGTGGCTCCAGAGCCAGCGCGAGTTCAACAGCGTCCACCTGATGGCTCCCCTAGTGCCTTTCGTAGTGAACAGTTACGAGCACATGGACTTCCTCATCAACGGCGACAGGAACTTCAAGATAACCGTGGACAGCGGGACGAAGCATTATGCATTCCTGGGCATCTCCGCAGCGGTGCAGACGGGCCAAGAGGATTTCGCAAGAGTGAATCTGAAGATGCATTACGAGCGCAACAACTACGACTATGACATTGCCCGGATGTACAGGAAGCTGATAAACTCTGTCGCGGCAGTTCCGGTGGTCTCGAAGATGGATGCGGCATACAACCTGCTCGGTGCGCATCTCATGCAAGAAGCCGGGCTGCAAACGGGGCAGACGGACACGGAGATAGAGGGAAAGCTCTCGCTGGACGGCAGATACCAGTACCTGTTCAACAGGATAAAAAGCGAATTTGCCGAAGGCATGGTGAAAGGGTTCACGCTGATGGAAAGGTTTCCGCACACGATTGAAGGCGCGAAGATAAGCACCTACCTAATAACCGAAGGGAATGAGTACATCCGCCT
Organism: uncultured Microcaldota archaeon; assembly: GCA_903858385.1. Classification (GTDB taxonomy): domain Archaea; phylum Micrarchaeota; class Micrarchaeia; order Micrarchaeales; family Micrarchaeaceae; genus CAIOIN01. The sequence continues at coordinate 6,390 of CAIOIN010000018.1, forward strand.
GAGCGCCAAGGGCGATGACCGCGTGGTCACGACAAAGGAAGGGAAGGAGATAATGGGCGATCCATACGGCCTGGGATGCATACTCAGGAGAAAAGAGATCGAAAGCACATCGATTCCCAACCTGGAAAACAGAGAGGAGATAAGCATTTACAAGAATACGAAGCATTTCATGGTGACCAGCAAGGAAGGCAACGAATACTGCATCTCAATAGACAGATGCTCCCGCATGGGTGGCAGGCAGTCTTACGACCTTTACCAGATGGAGATAGAAAGCACCATGATGCAGCCATCCAAAGAGCAGGAAGCCGATGCGGCAAGGGACATAGCCAGCATCATCAAGCAGCTGATCGACATGCACGACGAGCTGAGCCCGACGACCCTGACGAAGCAGGAATGGGTATCCCGCCTAAGATGAGCGGTGCGGGGATTAGCCGCATCATTCTGCCAAGCACAGAAAGCACTTTAAAGTTTGTCATCGCAGTTGAAGCAGGTGGGCATCAACGGTGGCACGATGGCTAAAAACAGCGTCGCTTCGGCTCTGGGTCCGGCAATGGCAGTACTAGGCCTCATAGTCGTGATAATCGCCGGTGTCGGCGGCATCATATCCAATTGCCCCTCGATATACCTCACCTGCGCGCACAGCCCCCTTATCCTAATACTGGAGGCGGGCCTGGTGCTGATACTGCTTGGTACGTTCGGACTGGTCTATTACAAGCACGTGCTGTACCTAAAGGCGCTCAAGAAAGGCAGTGCCTGAAGCGCCTTATTAAATATTTCAGAATCAAGATAACCTCGGTGTAGAAATTGAGTTCACTGATAGACAAGCTGGTCGACCCTGTCCTGGAGCGCTACGGAGTGCCCGACTGGGTGAAACCGTACGTTCTGAAGTACGTCAAAAGAAACCCTGCCAATACCGTCAAGTTCGCAGCCAGCTTCATAGATGTCAAGCGTAAAAAGGGCGAGATAACCGGCGAGTACATAAAGCTGCCCAACGGCCTGAAGTTCAGGAAGGACCACATACTGCACCTGCTCAACATCGTATTCTACGGCGAGGAGAGCATGGCCCGCATAGCCGAGGCATGGGCGGGCAAGAACCTCGACAACAACCGCGATTACGCATCGTATTTCAGGGAGATGGGCGCGAAGGACGCGAAGCACGCCAGGGCGATAAAGAACCTGATGGAGGGGATGGGGCGCAAGCCCGAGAAGCCGCAGAAGGAGATAGAGGAGGTCTTCAACTACATCGCAAGCCTAGATTCGTGGTACGACCGCATATTAGCCACAGAGCTGATACTCAGGAATTCCTACGCAAAGACCTTCGGCCTGATATTCTACAAGGTGTTCTATCCCGTCTCTCCGGAATTCATGAGGTCGTTCGGCAAGGCCTTCACTGCAGCCGATCTTGAATCGGCGTGGGGCATATCGGAAGCCAGGAGAGTTATAGAAACCCAGCTCATCTCCGATGAACACATCATTGAGCTTACCCGTGAGGTGCTGATAAGGATACAGAGATCCATAGATGCCAACATGCGGCTTGCAAAGGCTTCCGGCATAGAGGATGAAGCCAAGCTTCTCTCGGACATAGCGATAGCCTACCCCTTGCAGGCTCTTTCGATGATGGGGATCAAGGTGAACGTGGGCAAGGAGATGAACCGGATAAAGAAGGCGGCGGCGAAGCTGAAATACTGAAACTGCGATAGGTATATAATCTTTGATTCCTATTTTATACTTTAGCTGCAGCCGCAACGCTGCCTTGCGCCGCGCAGCAGAATCAGTGATACCATGGACAACGACGGTGTGCAAAGAATGGAAAGGCCGGAGAACGTGGTGTACATCGGCAAGAAGCCGACCATGAACTACGTGCTGGCTGTGGTGACCCAGTTCAACAGCGGCATGCAGGAAGTCACGATAAAAGCGAGGGGCAATGCCATATCAAGGGCAGTCGACGTCAAGGAGATAGTTCTCAATCGGTTCATGCCCAATTTGAAGGAGAAGAGCATGACTACCTGTTCGGAAGAGCTTGTCAATGAAGACGGCTCGAAGTCGAAGGTCAGCGCGATGCAAATAGTGCTCTGCAAGCCGTGAGCTTTTCCTGAAGTTTCCAAAATAAAAATAGCAAGGCGCAGCTGCTGCCATCAGGCAACCTGCCCGAAGCCGGTCAGCCTCCACCTGTGCGCAAGGCTCCTCATGACGGCTATCTTCGCGCCCTTGTCGACGCATATCGGGTGCTTCAATTCCACCTCGAGAGTGTCCCTCTTCACTTTCTTGATGTAACCCAAAACAGTCGCGGTGCCGGCTCCAAGTATCAGGGGTTCGTTCTCCACGAACTGCTGCTTCGGTATGTCGTTCCTGTCCAATTTGTGGTACTCCATCTTGAGATCGCTCGTCACTGGCGGAAGCTTTCCTACATGGCCTATAAGATTGCCGACAAGTCCGTCAGCCTTCGTGAACGTCGGGTCCAATTCTGTCGAGACTCCGACAAGCCCTCCCGGCTGCGCTTCCTCCAACTTATAGGATCCGTTGCTCATCTCCTTTATCACCGTGACGACGTGCTCGTATACGTCCTTCTTCGCCTTCGTCCCGATCTTTATGCCGGGCCGTATTTCCACCTCATCGCCGGTCTTGAATATGCCCTTCACCACCGCTCCTCCCAAAACTCCGCCGACTATCTTCGTGCCGTCTATCCCGGGCTTGTTCACATCGAACGATCGCACCACATACATCAAGGGATCCGAAGCAAGGTCGCGCTGCGGCCTCGGCATGTTTGCTATCTTCTCTAGTATGACATCGACATTTATCCCCAGATTGGGCATCACCGGAACTATCGGGGCGTTCTCTATGGTGCTGCCCTTGACGAAGTCGCGTATTTGCTGCGCGTGCTTAAGCGCCGCCTCTTTGCCGACTATGTCCACCTTGGTCTGGGCTATTATGACATTCTTTATGCCGAGTATGTTGATTATCATCAGATGCTCTTTCGTCTGCTGCATCGGACACGGCTCGTTCGCTGCTATGACAAAAAGGATTCCGTCTATGACGCTTGAGCCCGCTATCGCTGTGGCCATAAGGGTCTCGTGGCCCGGTGCGTCAAGCAGCGATATCCGCATCAATGGCTTCGGAACGCCTCCGCAGCCCTCGCACTTGTCGCCGGTCGTGTAAGCCTTCGGGCCCTCGCAGTTCTCGCACTTCTTTATTACCGCATCGGCGTAGCCGAGCTTTATCGTCATGTTTCGCTTTATGCTCTCGCTGTGCCTGTCGGTCCAGGTGCCAGTTATCGCCCTCGTCAGTGAGGTCTTGCCGTGGTCTATGTGCCCGAGCGTACCTATGTTCAGCACGCTCTGCTTGGTCTCATCCATAGTAAACATTTATTTTGCGGCTTCCTTGCCCGCTGTTTCCTCCTTCTTCTTTTCGGGGAACAGTTCGCTGACCGGCTTCGATCCGTACTCGACTATCATGGTGTTGACCTGCACGGTGTCGCTGCTTATCGTCGAACCCCTGACGGTCAATCTTTCGTGCATGCCGTTCTTCCTGCCTGATGTGGCGACCTTCCTGAGCACGCTGGTCTTTATCGCGCCGCCTATGCCCTTCATCAAAGGGAAACCGCTGTCGTCGCTGCCTCCTGTTATCTTGAGCTTGTAGCCCGGCAGGCCTATCAGGTCTCCGTCTATCACGTCGTTTATCTTGCTGTTAAGCAAAACAACTGCCTTGTCTCCTTCCACAACGAGCTGCGCGCTCTTTCCAGTCTTCGGGTCTGAATAAACTATTTTCATCATATCACTTCATCTGTACATGTTTTCCGGCTCGTCCTTGAATCTCCTTATCCTGTCAGAGAATTCTTTGGGTATTGCCGGCCTTACCTCGGTAAGCGCAACTTCGAAATCCTTCTTCGTGACCGACGTCCTGCTCTCCCTTATCGCGCACATGCCCGCTTCCCTTACGACGTTCCCTATCTCTGCGCCTGTGTAGCCCTCTGTGTCCTTCGCAAGTCCCTCTACATTAACATCCTTCGCGAGCGGCATGCGCTTGGTGTGCACCTTGAATATCGCCAGGCGCGTCTCCTCGTCCGGCATCGGTATCTCTATGATCTTGTCGAACCTTCCCGGGCGGAGCAGGGCAGGATCCATGTCCTCCGGCCTGTTCGTCGCAGCCAGCACGATGACGTCCTTCAGCTCCTGTAAGCCGTCCATCTCGACCAGCAGGGTGTAAAGAGCTTCCTCGAATATGTGGTTCTGCTCGTCTTCCGCCCTTGCTCTCGACAACGCATCAATTTCGTCTATGAATATTATGCACGGCGCAGCCTGCCGCGCCTTTCGGAAAACTTCATGCACCTTCGATGTGGTCTCGCCTATCCACTTGCTCGCTATCTCCGGCCCCTTTATCGATATGAAGTTCGCTTCCCTCTCCGTGGCGATCGCCTTCGCGAGCAGGGTCTTTCCCACGCCCGGAGGGCCGACTATCAGCACGCCCTTCTCGGGAGTTATGCCTATCTTGGTGAACGCCTCGGGATTCTTTATCGGAAGCTCGCACGCTTCCTTCAATTGCCTCTTTACGTCTTCCAACCCGCCGACATCGCTCCAATGCACGTTAGGCCTCTCGACGAAAACCTCCCTGAGCCCGCTGGGCCTTATGGATGCGACCGCTTCTTGGAAGTCGTCCAACGTCACGGTCATGCCGATGAGCAGCTCGTTGGATACGCTATTCTTGTCCATGACTTTCGGCAGTATCTTGCGCAGGGTTGCCATCGCCGCTTCACGCACAAGCGCCGCCAGGTCTGCACCGGTGTATCCGTGGGTCAAATTCGCCAGATCATCTAAGTTCACATCCTTCGCAAGCGGCATGTTCCTGGTGTGTATCTGCAAAACCTCCTTTCTTGCATCCCGGTCAGGGACGCCTATCTCTATCTCCCTGTCGAACCTTCCCGGCCTCCTCAACGCAGGGTCTATCGAATTCTCGCGGTTCGTTGCTCCTATGACTATGACCTGCCCTCTTGCCGCTATCCCGTCCAAAAGCGTCAATAGCTGCGAGACCATCCTTCTTTCCACCTCGTTCGTGGCCTCCTCCCTCTTCGGGGCTATCGCGTCTATCTCGTCCATGAATATTATTGTCGGAGCCTTCTCCTGCGCCTCCTTGAATATCTCCCTCAGTTTCTCCTCGCTCTCCCCGACGAACTTGCTGACCAGCTCAGGCCCAGAGATATAAATGAAGTTGGCATCGCTTTCGTTGGCAACAGCCTTGGCAAGCAGCGTCTTGCCCGTTCCCGGAGCTCCGTACAGAAGCACGCCCCGCGGCGGCTCCACGCCCAGTCTTTCGAAGAGTTCGGGATGCCTTATCGGCAGCTCTACCATCTCCCGTATCTTTCGTATCTCAGTCTTGAGGCCGCCTATGTCCTCGTAGTGCACCTCGCCTATCTTCACGAGCGAATCCGAGGCCGGCTCGTTCTTGACCACCACCTCTGTGGTCTTCGCCACTTTTACCACTCCATGCGGCACTACCTGCACCACGACGAAATTGAACGCGTAGCCGAACATTGCGATCGGCACGACGTCCCCTTTTTCAAGCGGCTTGTCCTCAAGCCTGTTCTTAGCGTAATTAGCGAAATCAGGAGATAACGGGGTTCGCTGGTTCGGCGGCGGCGCAAGTATGACCTTTTCAGCCGTCTTGACCTCCGCCTTCGAGACGAAGACCCTGTCGCCTATTCCGACTCCTATGTTCTGTCGGATGTAGCCGTCTATCCTCACGAAGTCGAGTCCTTCGTCATCCTGCTTGGCCTGCAGAACTATTGCAGCGGTGGACTTCCTCTTGCCCTTTATCTCAATCACGTCTCCGGATATGACGTTGAGCATCTTCCTTGCCTTCGAATCGACCCTGGCGATGCCTCTGCCGTCGTCTGTGACGAGCGCCCCCGCGACCGTTAACTCTATACCTTCAGGCAATCAAACCACATCAGAACTTAGCTTGTGCTGAACAATCGACAGCACAAATAACGTATTAGTATTAGTGTTATCAGCGATTATATACCTTTCCATAACGCTAATAACAAGTACTAGAAAAAACGAAAACGTAGCCCTACGGCTCATTCCTCCCCGTCTTCGTCGTCGTCGAGATCGTCGTCTTCGTCGTCCTCATCCTCGTCTTCGTCTGTGTCGTCTTCGGCGACGGTCTTTATCTTCAATTCGTCTATGTTGGTCATGGCTTTCACCATTCTGTTCTGTCTGCATGTCCCGCAAAGGAACATTTAACGATTTATACCAGTCCTATTTAAATAACTTTCCGTCACGGCACCAGAACGGCTATATATTACCTGCAACAGAGGTACGCTATAGAATATGCGCTAGTCCGGAGTTTCGGGCAAAAGTGCGCATCATAATTAAGCTGTGATAACAATGACGACCTCGCAAACGCAAAAAGAATCCGCCAAAGGGCCTGTCGACAGGGTTGTGTACGTTGAGCCTGCTCCACAGAAAGGGTTTGCATTGGGTAAAGACGGAAAGCCGCTGCAGCGGGGCATCGTGTTATGGAGGACAGAGGCCGAGGCGCTGAATGACCTCGGGGCTGCCCAACGGGCCGTGATAAAAGAGCACAATATAAACTACAAAGCGCTTTTGGACGGAGACCAAGAGGAGTATAAAAAGGACAGGGAGTTCAGTGAGCCATTACGGATTAGATACAACCAGATCTGGTTGCACGCCGCACTAAGACGCGTCATAGTAAACCATAATGTGCACTCACCGTTCGTCAAATTCAGCGACACTGGTGTGTACAAACCTGGAACCATACTAGAGATGGGCATGGTCCAGCTTTATTGGGGGAAAGTACTCCGGACAGACATAACCGGCAATGTAATCCATAAAGGCGACGCATAATCAAGCATTAGTCCCCCGACGTTCGGCCGCCCGCATAAAACCGGGCTGCTCCGACAGCAAAGGCCGGCCTTCAAGGCATAGTTTTTTATACCTTGAACATCATAAAAGTAGAGAGTACAATTCAGGTTGTCGCCTTTTAAGCACAGCAGGAATAGGTCTCTCATTCATAACGTCATATTTAAACAACAAACAGTGAAATCCATGGCAGAAAAACCACACATGAACCTGATCATCATAGGTCACGTTGACAACGGAAAGTCAACAACGGTAGGCAGATTGCTGTACGCGACGGGCGTGCTGACGGACAGGGATATGGCAAGGTACAAGGAGCTCACAGCTCAGTACAACAGGCCTACCTTCGAGTTCGCCTTCGTTATGGACCAGCTCAAAGAGGAGAGAGAGCGTGGTATAACCATAGACATAATGCACAAGGAGTTCCAGACGCCGAAGTACTACTTCACAATCATAGACGCGCCGGGCCACCGTGACTTCGTCAAGAACATGATTACAGGCGCAAGCCAGGCAGACGCGGCAGTGCTGGTAGTTGCCACGGACGAGGGAATAAAGCCTCAGACGAGGGAGCACGCCATACTGGCGAGCGTACTTGGAATAAAGCAGATGATCGTAGGCATAAACAAGATAGACAAGGTCAACTACGAGCAGGCAAAGTTCGATGCGCTCAAGAAGGAGGTCTCAGACTTCCTGAAGACTCTCGGATTCAAGACCGATTCGATGCTTTTCGTGCCGTACTCTGCGCTTTACGGAGACAACGTCTCGACCAAGTCAGACAAGATGGCATGGTACACTGGGATGACGCTTCTGGAATCGTTGGATTCGCTCACAGTGCCGATAAAGCCGACGGAGAAGCCGTTGAGGCTTCCGGTGCAGGACGTATTCAGCATATCCGGCTTCGGAACGGTGCCGGTAGGCAGAGTCGAGACTGGAGTCCTCAAGGTAGGAGAGACAGTCATCGTGATGCCGAGCGGCGTAAAGGCCGAGGTAAAGAGCATCGAGATGCACCACCAGGCGATGCAGAAGGCAGAGCCGGGGGACAACATAGGCTTCAACATAAAGGGCATAGACAGGAAGGACATCAAGAGGGGAGACGTGATTGGTCCAACCAACAATCCGCCGACCGTCGCCGAGGACTTCACCGCCCAGGTCATAGTGCTGAAGCACCCGAACGTGATAACGAAGGGTTACACGCCGGTGTTCCACATACACACTGCTCAGATAGCCTGCACATTCGCAGAGCTCCTTGAGAAGAAGGACCCGAAGACCGGAGCCACTCTCGAGAAGAACCCTGAGACGATAAAGACTGGGGACATAGCGATAGTGAAGATAAAGCCGACGAAGCCGATAGCCCTTGAGAAGTTCAGCGAATTCCCGCAGTTGGGAAGATTCGCGATAAGGGATATGGGCGAAACCATTGGCGCAGGAGTTATCCTGGACGTGACCCCGAGGAAGCAGTGATGTCTTGACATCCGCTGTTATAAAGCTCGAGG
>CAIOIN010000019.1 GCA_903858385.1 uncultured Microcaldota archaeon
CGCCGTTCAATGTCATGAAAAGGTCTACAAGGATAGGCGGGAGGATGGGAAGGCCCGAGAAGGCAAAGGAGAGGCTGATGAAGCCGGCTCCCTCGTTCCTCTTCCCGATAGGCGAGCACGGCGGCAAGGAAAGGAACGTCGCCAAGGCTTACGGCAAGGAGAAGGCGAGATTCGGTAACAAGGCGGTAGAGATAGAGATTGCAAGGTACAGATGCGATTTCGGCAAGGAGACGATCGTGTTCCCGTTCTGCGCGAAGCACAGTTCCAAGGCAAAGCTGGTTCGTATATGCAGCATATGCGGCAGGGAGACTGAAGGCATCACGTGCGGCAATTGCGGCGGAGCTGCAATCGGCTATCAGACCTCAAGCATGGACATCGCGGCAATAGCAGAGACGGCGATGAAGAATTTGGACATCCATGAACTGCCGAAGAACCTGCGCGGAGTGAAGGGGCTGATGAACAGGGACAAGACCGCAGAGCCGGTGGAGAAGGGCATACTCAGGGCCCTGCACAATGTCCACATATTCAAAGACGGGACCTCTAGGTTCGATGCCACGGACATACCGATGACGCATTTCTATCCGAAGGAGATAATGGTGAGCGTGGAAAAGCTCAGGTCGATGGGCTACACCAAGGATTACACAGGCAACGAGCTGGCAGATGAGACCCAGCTTGTCGAGTTAAGGCATCAGGATGTCGTGATAAACAGGAGCTGCGCGGAACACATGTTGAACATAGCAAAATTCGTGGATGACCTGCTTGTCAAGTACTACAGAATGGAGCCGTTCTACAATGCGACTAACATACAGGACCTGGTCGGGCAGTTTGTCATAACCCTGGCGCCGCACACAAGCGCCGGAGTGCTGTGCAGGGTGATAGGCTTCACCGACGCAAGGGTCGGGCTGGCGCACCCCTACACCATATCAGCGAGAAGGAGGAACTGCGACGGCGACGAAGATACGACGATGCTGCTTCTCGATGCACTGGTGAACTTCTCGAGGAGCTACCTTCCCATCACGATAGGGGGCACGATGGACGCTCCGCTGATACTCACGATAAACGTCAACCCGGAGGAGGTGGACGATGAAGTGCACGACATGGAGGTCGTCTCCGAATACGGCGTCGACTTCTACAACAAGACCCTTGAGTATGTGCAGCCTGGAGAGGTTAGTCTTGAGCTTGTCAGGAACAGGCTAAAGAGCGAGGGTGCCTATGAGGGATTGAATTTCACGCAGCTCAGCGGCATAACTGCGATAGCTGATGCACCGAAGAGCAGCTCCTACACCACGATCGAGACGATGCAGGAAAAGATAGACATGCAGTTCAAGCTGATGGACCGGCTGGGCAGCGTGGACAAGGCGGATACGGCAAGAAGGGTCATATTGAGCCATTTCATACCCGATCTGATAGGGAACATGCATTCTTTCTCCAGCCAAAGCTTCAGGTGCGTGGCTTGCAACGCGAAGTACAGGCGTGTGCCGCTGATAGGCAAGTGCACGAAGTGCGAGGGCAAGCTCGTCCTGACCATATCGAAGGGCAGCATAGAAAAGTATCTCAACATGGCGATGGACCTGGCGAACAGGTACAATCTTGAAGCTTACATAAAGCAAAGGCTTTTGTTGGCCAAGGATGAAATAGAGAACGTCTTCGGACTGCCCATAGGCGAGCAGTCGCACACGAAGCAGTTCAACCTCGCAAGATTCGTCTGACTGATGTTTAGGTGGTTTATTGGATTACGTAGAGATAGTGGGATTTGTTGCCGGTATTCTGACCGCTGCGGCATACGTTCCGCAGGTCATAAAGAGCATGCACTCTAAGTCGACAAAGGACCTTTCGCTGTGGTGGATTGCAATATCTGCAGCAGGGCTGTTCCTGTGGGAGATCTACGGATTGGTAATCTTATCGTATCCGCTCATCTTCACCAACCTGGCTTCATTGAGCTTGGCGATGTACATGCTGTACCTTAAGACGAAGCACGGATAGATTTACATCATCTTGTCAGGAATTTCGTGATTTCACTTAGCGGCATTGCGTTTATTATCCTGTCTTTTGTCAGCCATCCCCTTCTTGCGGTCGCTACGCCATACTTCAGGAACCCTATCTGCGAGGTTATGTGGGAATCGCTGCCTATCGAGAATTTGAGCTTGTATTGCGAAGCCTTCATTACGTTCGTGTCGTTGAG
>CAIOIN010000020.1 GCA_903858385.1 uncultured Microcaldota archaeon
ATCAATCTGTCTATTATGTCGACCTCCTGCGCGACCGTCAGCTTGCCAGAATTTATGACAATGTGATACTGCCTCATGTCCCTATAGTCCATGCCAAAAAGCCCTTTCCCTATATTGAACTCGTCATTTTCGCGCTTCTCAAGCAATCTTTTTATTTCGTCGACCGACATGCCCTTGTACCCGTCTCTGTCGCAGACCCTCTGCGCTCTTATACCCAGCTCTGCAGTGACAAAAACAAGCAAGCAGAGCGATCCGTCGAGATATGACACGTATCTGGAGTCCCCGATTACGCCGCCGTTCTCGAATATCTTCTTTGCCTCTTCGTTCATCTTTCTGCTATCCTCCGGGGTCGTCCGGCCCCAAAATTCCTCGAAAGTGATATCGCCATCGGGATGGAGCTCCGCGTACTTCTTCCTCCACAGCCCGCCCATCGAATAGACCGGCCAGCCGTACCTTTTGGAGAGCTGCTCGGCAAGAGCGGATTTTCCCGAGGCCGGGTATCCTGACAGGACTATGCTCTTGTACCTGCGCATGATGTCCTTCTGGTTTAAAAATATATAAACGTTGACTAATGGCAAAGACGGCAGAAATAAAAAGGCAGGCTGCGATACTATACCATGCAGATGGATGACGAGATAAAGCAGGTAATCATAATCAGGAGCGACCTAGAGATGAGCCGCGGAAAGCTTGTCGCGCAGGGCGCGCACGCATCGCTCATGAGCTACTTCGAAGCGGAGAAGATGGACAAGAGCATAACGAAGGCGTGGCTTGAGGAAGGCGAGAAGAAGATAGTGCTGAAGGTGAGCGACGAAGAGGCGCTGAAGAAGTTTTACGAAGCGTTCAAGTTCAAGAAGATACCCGCGGCGCTTGTAACCGATGCAGGCCTGACGGAAGTGCCTCCGGGCACGAAGACCGCACTTGGCGTGGGCCCGTGGAGAAGCTCCGAGATAAACCAGTTCACCAGAGGGATGAAGCTGCTCTGACGTTCAAGCAGCCAAAATCTTGCATTTAAGGCGATCCAATGGCAAAGATATTCATATTCCGCCACGGGCAGACAACATTCAACCGGGACAGAATATTCTGCGGCTGGATGGACCCCGACCTGACGGAAGACGGCATAAAGGAGTGCGAGCAGATAGCGGAAAGATTGAAGAGCGTGAAGCCCACGAAGGCATACACCTCTGACCTGAAGAGGGCGCAGCACACCTTGAACCTCGTGCTTGGCGAAATGAAAGACAAGATTCCGATAATAATAGATCCGCGCATCAAGGAGCGCAATGACGGCGACCTGAACGGGGTAAGCATAACCAAAACGGAGAAGGAGCATCCAAAAGAAATCCTGTTGTGGCGCAGGTCCTACGCGGTCGCGCCGCCCGGCGGCGAAAGCCTCAAGGACGTCGAGAAAAGAGTCCTATCCTTCCTGGATGACACGCTGCCGAAGCTGAAAAAGGACGATATCATCTTCATCTGCGGCCATGCGAACTCCATACGGCCGCTGAGAAGGTACTTCGAGAAGATGAGCATAGACGAGATGTGCTCGTTTGAATACACCCCCGCGATGGTGTACGAATACGAGATATGAGAAAGTTAACGAGAAAGGCGAAGCGGCTCCGATGCCGCTGTAATCGGTTTTACATTTAGGGCGATCCAATGACAAAGATATTCATCTTCCGGCATGGGCAAACAACCTTCAACAGGGACAAGATATTCTGCGGCTGGATGGACCCCGACCTGACGGAAGACGGCATAAAGGAGTGCGAGCAGATAGCGGAAAGATTGAAGAGCGTGAAGCCCACGAAGGCATACACCTCAGACCTAAAAAGGGCGCAGCACACCCTATCCATAGTCCTTGACGATAGAAAAGACAAGATCCCGATAATAATAGATCCGCGCATCAAGGAGCGCAACTATGGCGACCTCAACGGGACGAGCAAGACCAAAACCGAAAAGGAGCACCCGAAGGAATATCTGTTGTGGCACAGGTCCTATGACGTCAGGCCGCCCGGCGGCGAGAGCCTCAAGGACACCGAGAAAAGAGTGCTATCGTTCCTGAAGGACACGCTGCCGACGCTGAAAAAGGACGATGTCGTCTTCATCTCCGCGCACGCGAACTCGATACGGCCGATGAGAAGGTACTTCGAGAAGATGAGCATAGACGAGATGTGCTCTTTCGAATACACCCCCGCGATGGTGTACGAATACGAGATATGATCAAGCGCGTTCCATCTCTTCTATCCTTATCAGCTCGTTGTGCTTCGCTGTCCTCTCGCCACCTATCGTGCCCGTCTTTATGTAGCCTATGCCCAGGCCGACGGCAAGGTGCGCTATCGTCGAGTCCTCGGTTTCCCCGCTCCTGTGCGATATGACCATCTCGTAATTGTGTTTCTTCGCGAGCTCGACGGTCTCGATCATGTCGCTGAGCGTCCCTATCTGGTTCGGCTTTATCAGAACTCCGTTCGCGGCGCCCATCTTTATCCCCTGGCTCAGCCTCTTCTTGTTGGTGACGAAAAGATCGTCCCCGACTATTATCGTCTTCTTGCCTATTCTCTTCGTCAGCTCCGCAAAACCTTCGAAATCGTTCTCGTCCAACGGATCTTCCAATATTTTCACAGAGAACTTCTCGACAATGCCGGAGATGAACTCTATCTGCTCCGGAGTCGTGAGCTTCCTGCCTTTGTAATCATACATGCCGTCAGCATAGAACGATGAAGCGGCAAGGTCTATGGCCGGGCCCATCGCCATGCCGGTCTTTTCGCTTGTGTAGCTTATCGCATCGGAGAGCGTCTGGACGGCCTCCATATCGCCCATGGCCGCAACCCAAGCCTTCTCGTCGCCAAGGCCTATCGGATAATCAGAGAACCTCTTCTTCAGCAATTCTCCAGTCCTTTTGTGCACGATCGTATTGGCAAATGCAGAATCGGAATAAGTCTTCCCGAACGCAACGGAGAGGAATTCCTGCATCGTTGTCCCGTTTATTGCATGCTTCCCTCCGCCTATTATGTTCCCGACCGGATAGGGCATCTTTGCCTTGCCTTTCTTCAGCATCATCCTGTACAGCTCCATGCCCTCGGATTTCGCAGCAGCCTTTGCAACCGCAAGCGACGTGGCGATCGCTATGTTGCCACCCATGACCGCGAAATCATCGCTGCCGTCGATCTCATGAAGCAATTTGTCGAAGCCCTTCTGGTCAAGAGGGTCGCTGCCCACGATCTTCGGGATCGCGACCGACCTGAACTGCATTATCCCGAAATCTATCCCCTCTTCCGGATAGTCCTTGACTTCGAAGGCGCCCTTGCTCGCCCCTGCGGGCGCGGCAGCCCTTCCCATGTATTTTCCATCAACAAAAATGTCAACTTCTACGGTCGCGTTCCCTCTGGAATCGATTATCTTCCTTATCTTGGCCGAGCTTATTTTTGCCATACGATGCGCCTACAGCTAATATCTGCTGAAATAAGAATTTATACGTGAGTCAGCCAGCCGCCGAAATCCGTGTTCCTCCCGTGAACAACATCATCAAAGGCCTGCGCAAGCATCTTCGTGATAGGCCCCACTGCTCCATTGCCTACTTTTATGCCGTCAACCTCGGTTATCGATGTCAGCTCTGCGGCAGTGCCCGAGAAGAACAGCTCGTCTGCGGTGTACAGCTCCTCCCTGTGAACCTGCCTCTCCTGCACCTCTATGCCAATGCTCTCCGCCAACTTTATCAGGCTGTCGCGCGTTATCCCGCGCAGTATGTCGGATCCCTTGTCCGGAGTGAGCAGAACGTTGTCCCTGACGAGGAATATATTCTCTCCCGGTCCCTCGGCAACATAACCGTTCTGCGATAGCAGTATCGCCTCGTCGAAGCCCAACCTCTTCGCTTCCATGCTCGCGATTATCGAATTCAGGTAATTGCCGCTCGCCTTCGCCTCGACCGGCAGTATGCTGGAATTTATCCTGTTCCACGAAGACACTTTGCACCTTATGCCAGTCTGTTTTGCGAAGTACTTCCCAAAAGGCCTTGCAGCCACGAAGACACTGACCTTTTTGCCGGAGGTGCTCAGGCCTATGCTGTCGTCATTGTAGAACGCGAACGGCCTTATGTAGCACGCACCCAGCCCGTCTTTTCTTATGACGTCCAGAATGGCTTCCTTTAGCTGCCTTTCAGTGTAACCGCAGTTCATCGCGTGTATCTTCATGCTGTTCATGAACCTGCGCACGTGCTCGTCGAGCCTGAATACCGCAACCCCATTGTCGGTCTCATATGCCCTTATGCCTTCGAAGATGCCGCTGCCGTACTGGAGCGAATGCGTCATTATCGGCACTTTTGCATCCTCGGCCTTGACCATCCTGTTGTCGAGCCAAACGTATTGAGTCGGAATTTTTTTAGACACGCTAACGCCCGCCCATATATGGCAGAGGAGTTTATAAATTCTTTAGACTATCTTCGCAATGCAAATTCGCTGCCGTTCCCCGTCATCACGGGTTTGTTCTCCGCTATCATGCCGTTCACCAGTCTGGTAAGCGCCTCCCTTGTTTCGGCCTTGCCGTACCTTCTGATCATGTAATCTATCCGCAATGTGGCATCCAGTTTGCCCTTGAGTGTAAACTCCGCAACGTTGTTGCTGCTGAACACCACCGGCTTGCCGCCGATTTCGGACTTCACTATGTCGCCGGTTATGCCGATGAGGCTTTTTACCACGTCCATCCTTTTGCAGTCTGGCGACTTGGCCATTGCGGCATCTAGGTCGGATCTGAGACCCACAACGTTTATGGTGTAGATCGGAAGAGCGTCGTGTAGGGA
>CAIOIN010000021.1 GCA_903858385.1 uncultured Microcaldota archaeon
CTGGCCACCTCAATTCTGAGGGGGCGCTGTGCATAAAACCAGACCGTCTACTTTCCTCCTATCTTGAACATCTTCGTCCCGCAGACCGGGCAGGTTCCTGAATTGGCGGTCTTGCCGTTCTTCATGGTAACCTCCTTCGGGTCCTTCATCTCTCGCTTCTGTTTGCATTTCATGCAGTATGCTTCCATATAATCATCAATCATATCTCTCCACAGAAACCTATTAAAAGGTACCATAGAAAACCCCGAAGCTGAAGCTCAGGCAAAAGGCTTATATAAACTCAAGAACAGATTCATCGGGGTTGAAATGCAAGCCAAAAAAGCCGCTCAGGCGGAAGTTCCAAGAGAGATCAAGCCAACCATTGACATTATCACAAGTCCATACAAGGATACGAGCTATATGATGAGACGCTTCATGAAAAGATGTTAAAAAAGTGATTGAATGCCGCAAGAAAAAACCAAGAAGCTATACCGGTCAGGAAGGGACAGGATGCTCGGAGGAGTCTGCGGCGGCATCGCCGAATACTTCAACGTTGATGCTACGCTGGTGCGGCTTCTGTGGGTGCTGCTAACTCTCGGATCCATCGGCGCCGGCATACTCGTGTATCTCATCGCATGGATAATAATCCCTGAAAACCCCAAGGACAAGTGACAAAGAATTCTGCACGGTCCACGCTTAGCCGCCGGGTTTGCGATACTGCAGTCACTTTATTACGTAGACCTTGCTGCCCCTGCTGACCTTCATGTCGGTCTCTATGCCTACGTCGTCGCCCTCCGAGGCGGCTTCGACGTTCACCCGGTCTATCTGCATGCTCGAGACCTTCAGCTTCACGATCTCATTGTCTTCCTCTATCTCTATCATATCGCCGACCTTCACGTCCCCTTTGAGCTTTATGGCTACCACGTTCAGCTTGTCGTAGAAATGCTCGACGTTCCCTATGAAGACCTTCCTCTGTACCATCCTGCTTCCAACCGTGCTTTCTTCGTGCACCTCCTCATCAAACGAGGCGATCTCCTCGCCGCGGTGCTCCTCTCTTGGAATAGAGCTCTTCTCGCGCTCCTCGAGGTCTCCCATCATGTCGTCTATGTTGTCCATGGAAACGCCTAGAGTTATTACGAAAGGACTTAATAATAAACTGAGGCCTAATCGATCCTTTTGATTATCTCGGCGTAGAGCTTTGCCAGGTCCCTGACGCTGCCGTAGGAGACCCATTCGTCCTTCGAGTGCGCTCCGCTGCCCTTCGGGCCTATCCTCATGACCGGCACCTTCAGTGAATTAGCGATCACATTCTCATCAGAGACGGACCGGTCGTAGCTCACGGCGTAACTGCCGTAATGGCTGCCCAGAACCTCCAAGACCTTTGCGACCTCCCTGTTCTTGATGTCGGTGAGGTAAGGCTCCAGATACGGAGTCTCCCTCACCTTCACCTTCACATCCACTTCGGCTCTTTCATTAAGTATGCCCTTGTTCCTGAGTTCCTCGATCAATGAATGCAATCTCTGAACTGCATCGCTCGCACTGCCCGGCGGCACCAGCCTCATGTCCATCTCGAAGCG
Source organism: uncultured Microcaldota archaeon (assembly GCA_903858385.1). Lineage (GTDB taxonomy): Archaea > Micrarchaeota > Micrarchaeia > Micrarchaeales > Micrarchaeaceae > CAIOIN01. The sequence continues at coordinate 1,557 of CAIOIN010000021.1, forward strand.
CGCGTCCTCCGGCACTGAAAGGCCTTTCGATGAACCTTCTACCATCCGCACAAATATCTCTTCCTTGCCAAGCTTGTCGTGCTTTCTCAATTCCATCCTACTGATGTTGGATATGATCTTCGCCATCTCCTCTATCGCGTTTATCCCCTCTTCGGAGCGCGCCTGATGCGCCGACTTTCCATGAACATCAACTTCGATGACAACCCTGCCGCCGCTGCCCAGGGTGACGACGTTCTCGCTCTTCGCGAAGGTCCCGTTGTCGAGTATGGGTTCCGGCGATATGACCAACGAGATCCCATCGAACCATTCGCGCTTTTCCTTTACTGCCTTCCACGC
>CAIOIN010000022.1 GCA_903858385.1 uncultured Microcaldota archaeon
CTCTTTATCTCAGGAATAGTGATGATCGAATTAGGGGAGTTTTTTATGACGCTCTCCACCATCAATACAGTGTTGAGAGTAGGCGAGGGCCTGAACTTCTGAACCATTACCATGTTTGACATCTAGATCACATTTAGTTATTGGTTAATACTTAATTGTTATTGATTAATAACATATATAAGCCTTTCTGTCTTCTCACGAGCGTCGTCTAGCCATCCTAGCCCGCGCCCGCGCCTTTCCGGCTTGGCTTGGAGCTGGATTCGTTATAAGAGCAATGTCCAGTCTCATGTGACTACACGAAACAGGATATTGTAGTCACACGTTCTGCCTTTTGGCTCTCCGATACTCCCTGAGGAAGAGGTCTATGGTCGGCCTGATGTCGCCGTGAAGCTCGTACTGCCGCAGGGCATCGTAGTATTCCTCCCTGTTCCTCAGCTCTATGTTCAACGGAGGCAGCCCGTGCTTTATCAGGATGTTGACGATAAGGAGCCTTCCTATCCTTCCGTTCCCGTCCCTGAACGGGTGGATTCCTTCAAACCTGTTATGCACAATCGCCGCAAGGACGAGCGGCGGGTATCTAGTCCGATTCTTGTTGTACCACCCGGCCAGCTGCCTCAGGAGCGGTATAATCCTGTCGGCGCGTGCGCCCCTGTGTATGATGTTCCCAGAGGAATCGACGACCGCTACCTCCTCGCCCTCTTTCCTGAGGGAGCCCGCGAACTGCTTCGAGTTCATGAAGACCAGCCTGTGGAGCTCCCTGATCAACTGCACGGATACGTGCTGCTTCGTGCTCCGCAGGTATTTCACCGCGCTTGCCACGCCCAAGGTCTCCGATATCTCGAACTTCGGCTTGTCCGGCCATTTGCCTTTGTCGATTATGTTTATGGCTTCCTTTTGGTCTATCGTTGAGCCTTCGATGGCGTTTGTGTTGTAGGCGAACGTTTCGGTGAATTTCAGCCACTCGTCTTCGCTGAGGTGCGACAGCTTTATCCTGCCGGACGGTTTTAATCCCGAAAGCTCGCGTAGCTCAGAGGCGGACAGGACCGAAACGTACGGGTCCCTCAATCCTTCCAGCCTTGCTAGCATCTCTTTTATCTCGGTCCCCGCCTCGGGCAGTCTATTTGCGATATCGATTTTTGTCAGGTTCTTGCCCAGGTAGACCCTTACCTTGCTGACCTTGCCGAATTTGCGGTATGAGTGGGCGAGATAGTAATGGACGTTGTCGCCAATCCGCCTTTTCTCCACGTGCACAGATATATGTGACTACCAAAATATAAAAAGGTTTGTTTGGGGGACTACATATGATAAATGGCCCGCGCCCCAATCTTTCCGTCTTTGCGTTCCTGCATGCCCGGCTATGGCGCGTGGGTGTGCTGCGGTTGCATCCAATTCGTTTCTTCCCTTTTGTGGATGCCGATGGGTGCCCTGCTCGCCTCCAGCACGAAATCCTTTAGCCCATGGGCGAACAGCATCGTTGGTATGTAATCCTTATCGCCGAGATGCGCCTCCGGCAGGCCGTAGATGTAATCGTCCGACAATGCCTTTGTCGCGGCGCACAGTATCTCTAGCAGTGTGCCTTTTGAATTCAGTATCTCCCTGTAGCTTATCCGGCTCGAATGAATTAGCACCTCGTGGTCCTGGCTCCAGAGCTTGACTCCCTGATTCTCCAGGCCCATGTCCGTTTGGCCGATCTTTGTCTGGGTGCCGAGGACGATGTCGTACTCGTAGACATA
>CAIOIN010000023.1 GCA_903858385.1 uncultured Microcaldota archaeon
ACACCTTTCTTGTCCATAACCCAATTCCCGGTATAGGGGCTGCTCATAAACAGCTTTGGGATAATGGACGGCCGATGCAATTCCCTTCGCTTGAAGGTACTCCATGAGCTTCTCTCTGGAGGCCGGGAAGCTATCCTCTAGCCGGAGCACATATTGATTGTAGACATGCCGCACGTTGCTCGCTTTGTAGGGTGTGGTCAGCCCCGTAATCCTGATATTCTGGTTGAGCCGTTCTGCGTTTTCGATCCTCTTAGCGACAAAACCTTCCAATCGCTTGAGCTGCAAGAGACCGATGGCTCCCTGCAGGTTCATCATCCTGTAGTTGTACCCCAGGGCTACGTGGTTGTATTTTCCCGTGTCTCCGTGGTTACGCAGCAGGCGCAGACGCGCGGCCAGAGCATCATCATTGGTGGTGACCATGCCACCTTCGCCAGTGGTCATATTTTTGGTGGGATAGAAAGAGAAGCAACCTGTGCCGAAAGAGCCCACCTTCTTTCCTTCGAACTCTGCACCGTGAGCCTGGGCGCAGTCTTCCACCAGAGCGATATTGCGATCCTCACAGATCTGCGTTACGGCTTTTAGGTCGAAGGGCTGGCCGTAGAGGTGAACGCCAATAACCGCTCGTGTCCTGGGAGTTATCTTCTCCAAAAGGTCATCGGGGTCGATGTTGAATGTTTTTGCATCCACATCTGCAAAGACGGGTTTTGCGCCCTGGTAAAGAATGGAGTTGGCAGTTGCGATGAAGGTGAATGCGGGAGAGATGACTTCGTCGTCGGGCCCGAGTCCCAGTGCCTTCAGAGCCAAGTCCAGGGCGATGGTGCCGTTGCTGACTGCAATGGAGTTCCGAACGTTCAGGTACTTCGAGAACTCCTCTTCAAAACGTTTGACAGTCTCACCCTGGGTGAGCATGCCGCTCCTCAGCACATCTCCTACGGCTTCGAATTCTTCTTCGCCTATGATGGGCTTTGCTATGGAAATAAAATCTCTCATCAAGATCTCCTTTCAACCTTGATTCTCGTCATTTCAATTCTATGCTCATCCTCTGCCTTCAAAAGGTTTGTCGTATCCCCGAGCCATAAGAAAATTGACATCTTTCGGATCCGATTCAATGCCGTTTTCAGAAAGCCCCTGGTTTCCGGCCTGAGATAATGGCATTGTCAAGTGCTCAGCTCTTCCTCTCTTTCGAGGCCAGGCCCCGGATAATTGCGGCCGGCGATCCCCAAAAGCCGGACTCGATGACCGTGCCGGGGTAAATAGTGGTATTAATCCCGGTCTGTACCTCATCGCCCATTATAACCCCCAATTTGCGCCGCCCACTATCCGTCTTCTGGCCCTTGATGTACGACTTTATGTTGCCACGGTCGTGGCGCAGATTGGAGCAGACAGTTCCGGCACCGAAGTTGCATCTCTCGCCTATGACGCTGTCGCCGACGTAGCTCAGATGGCCTATTTTGGTGCCGTCCATGATGGCGCTGTTCTTGACCTCCACAGCGTTTCCCACCCGGACATTGTTGCCAAGGCACGTCGTGGGCCGGATGTAGCAATTGGGCCCGATATCGCAGTTATCTCCAATCAGAACCGGGCCCACGATATAGGCTCCGGATCGGACGGTGGTACCCTGGCCGATGGACACGTTTCCCTGCAGCGTCGCACCGGGCTCAACCTTGCCCAGGATTCGGGGCGACACCTCCGGGAGAAGAACAGCATTCGCGGCCAGGATGTCCCAGGGCCTGCCGATCTCCAGCCAGCTCTTGAGCTCTACTATCCTGATCGACTCCCTGAAGGCCGCCCTGTTCAGTGCATCGGTCAGCTCGTACTCACCGCGAACCGATTTGGGTAGAGTTCGCAGGTCGTCGAAGATGCTTCTCTTGAGTAGATAGATTCCGGCATTGGCGAGATTGGATGGAGGTTTATCGCTCTTCTCTACCAC
>CAIOIN010000024.1 GCA_903858385.1 uncultured Microcaldota archaeon
GGAGTGGAGATTAGCGCCATCCAGAGAGTGGAAAGCCCGAATTGGGCGCCTGCCTGAGAGTAGGTTGCGATTCCCGAAGGGTCATCGTCGCTCGCGCCGGTCACGAGCCCCGGGCCCAGATTCTTCAGGAATTTGATTATTCTTGATCTCACTCTCAGATGCTTGCGCCTGTTAAGCGGATTGAATGGCGTGCCATTTTGCGGGTTTTGTGTCGTGATATATATCCCGTAGGAGATTTGATTTTGATGCTGTGGTCGTCGGTTTGTTTTCGAAAGTTGCTCCCATCGGGATTTGAACCCGAGTTTTAAGGTTGAAAGCCTCATATCCTTGGCCAGGCTAGATGATGGGAGCCATTTGTTCAGAGCCATACGTTGTTGCAAAGCATTATTCCGTAGGTCGCATAGTTCACCATGTCCATTATCGTGTCTTCTACCTTCTCATCTGCGACCAGAGCGGTGTTGCCTTCCTTGAGCAGGTTCACTGCCCTCGATATCTTGTCGTTAAGCCTCACTATCAGGCCCACCACGCCATACTTCAGTATGTTGACCGTGCCGTAGTCCCTGTTCTTCGCGATGCCTATCTTGTACGAGGCATCTAGCACGTCTTTGACCTCGCGCTTGTACTTGGTGCTCAGCAGCGAGAGCGCGCCGTTCCTGACGCCATAGAACACGACTGCATTGTCTTTTGAGGGCTTGATTCCGTTCATTATGTCCTTGAAATATTTCTGCAGAGCTGCCTCTGCCTCAGTGAGCGTGTAGCCGTCCTTGGCATCAGCGCCGTCGTAAAGAAACCTCTTGAAATTCTCGTCCCACATGCTAACGATTATCTCTTAAGCACAAAGGTATAAAGTGCTTGTTGTAAAAGTTTCTGTGATAGCATGATATTGTCTGACGTCGATTTGAACGAAGCGATCAAGAGCAAGAGGCTTGTGATAACCCCTTTTTCCGATGACACAGTCAGGGAGAACGGAATAGACCTGAGATTGGCGGACGAGATAGCGCGCCACGATGGCACAGATAAGGATTTCGTGATGGACCCCGCCGACGAGGGCAGCATAAACAAATGCTACAAAATTGAGAAGGGCAAGGGCACGCTGGTGCTGAAGGCCAGGGAGCATGTCCTTCTTTCGACACACGAGTACATGGAGATGCCTGATGACTTGATCGGTTTCGTCGAGCTGAGGAGCAGCTGGGCGAGGCACGGACTGTCGCTGCCTCCGACCATAATAGACGCGGGCTTCAAGGGCACTATCACACTTGCGGTCTCGAACAACGCCTCTTATGGCATAGCGCTGAAGCCGCAGCAGAGGTTCGCGCACATAGTCTTCGCAAAGACGAGCAGCAAGGTGAAGAAGCCCTATTCTGGAGGCTACTTCGAACAAAGAGGCATCAAGATACCGAAGGCAGTCAAGTGATAAGGTTCTGCAGGCGCTTGAGTTCGGCTTCGGATCTCACGTAGGCGTATGATGCCTTGGTTATCCTGTTCATCAGCGCAAGGCCTATGCCGCGCTCCGGGAAGGTCTGTATAATGCCCATTCCGGCATCGGTCTTATCGAGCAGCCTGAAGGAATCAAACAGTCTTTTTGCTATCTCATACGGATTCTTTTCGCTGCCCAATCTTATTATTTCTAAATTCTTGCATTCCAGCCTATCCGCAGTCTCGTTACTACACAGCACGGCTATCTTGCCCTGTTCGGATAGATTCTTGACACCATTAAGGAACAGCGCTCTGCCTTCTACGGCTATCAGCTTCTTCTTTGGCGCGTAGTGCCTGTACTTCATTCCAGGCGCGATGGCGATGCCTGAATTGAGCTGTTTGTTGATGCCCTTCGGTATCCTTATCCCACCGATGTGCTTCTCAATCTCTTCTACGGTGAAGGCACCGGGCCTCAGCAGGACGAATGGCCTTTTGGTCATGTCTATTATCGTCGATTCGACTCCGAATTCAGTGTCTCCGCCGTCTATTATCATATCGACCTTCCCGTCGAGATCTTGTAGGACGTGATCGACTTTCGTGGGGCTCGGTTTCGTTGACAGATTGGCGCTTGGAGCTGCTATCGGCACTCCGCTGGCCTCTATCAATTTGAGCGCGATGGGATGCGCCGGCATCCTAACGGCAACGGTCTTCAGCCCGGCAGTGGCCGCGTCGCAGATTGCGTCGGTCTTCTTGAGTATCAGCGTCACGGGCCCGGGCCAGAATAGCCTGGCCGACTTCAGGATCTCTTCGCCCACCCCTTCGGCCACGTCATGCAGTTGTTTCATGCTGCAGATGTGCACTATCAGCGGGTTGTCCGCCGGCCTCTTCTTTATCTTGAATATGGACTCGCATGCCCTTTGGTCGAAAGCGTTGGCTCCCAGGCCGTAGACGGTCTCTGTGGGAAATGCGACCGTGCCCCCTTGTTTTATGATCCTTGCAGCCCTTCTGATCCGGTCGGCCTGGGGATTGGCGGGATTTATCGCGATTATCTCGGTCATCATATCATTATGCAACGGCATAGTAATTTTATAGTTTCTGTTTGTATGATTTAATGATTGAATGGCAGTGGATCAGGGCGAGGTGCAGGCCGCCAAGAGCATACTCTGGCCCGATGAGAAGGTTGAGCTGACAGTGACGCAGAGGAGAGTGGGCCCCGGCGGCTCGATGGCCACCCCGACTACGGTGATCACGACAGACAAGAGATTGATAATACTCAATCGCGCCTCGCTCGGGATGAGGAAGGACTACGAGGTCATACCCTACCGACAGATAACCAGCGTCAGGCTGGAGCACGGAATCATATCCTCTTCGGTTTTCATAAGGGTGCAGGGCTACGACAGGGACCAAGGGCTCCTGAAGAACGGCAAGGAAGAGGGTGAGATAGACGGCCTTAGGAACAACGATGCCAAGGAACTGGCAGATTACTTGAGCAAGAGGCAGGAGCAGATAGAGCAGGTCGCAGAGGGCGACGAGCCGCAAGGGCAGATGGACAACGGTATGGGAGCTTATGTCTACTGCAGCAAGTGCGGCACGAAGGACAACGCCGGAGCCAAGTTCTGCAGCAAGTGCGGCGCCAGGCTCGGATGATGCCTTTGTTGGAGCATTTGACAACTCTTTTTATTCCTTTTTGCCGTTCCTTAATACGATCCGATGGAGAGGCAGATACTGGTTGCGTTGATACTGCTCATTGCCATAGTAGCACTGCTTGCGATGGAGGCATACGTCTGCTCCAGCAGTAATTGCACGATTGGCAAC
>CAIOIN010000025.1 GCA_903858385.1 uncultured Microcaldota archaeon
GTGCCTCGAAAAGACAAGCAAGAACTTCTTGAATTGCAACGGGAGAATGAGACTCAGCGGCAGCTCATTTCTGGCCAAAATTCAGTCATTAACGATCTTCGGAAGCAGATTGAAGAGCTGGTGAGACAAATTGACACGCTCCGAAGTCAGCTTCATGAATCTCTGGAAGGCAATGCTGATCTGAAAAAGCAGCTACAAGAGCTTCATGACAAACTTGATGACCTGCTTTTTCAAATGAAGAATCTCAATCGCCAGATTTATGGAGAGAATACGGAGCACCACGATCCAAGACAGGCCTCAGAGTCTCCGGAGTCAGGTGATAATGATACATCTGAAGGCTCCTCTGACAGCGCTTCAACGAGATTGAAGAACAAAGCTACTAAGGAAAAGCGCCCGAGGAACCACAAGAAACATATTAACGATCAGAATCTTCCTGACCTGGAAGTGAAGCATATGGTCAGACCGGAGGACCTCCTTTGCCCCCAATGTCAAGTCGAAACGGAGTTTGTAAAATTTGACGTGTCATCACTGATTGAGCGTATAGTGAACTCGCTGGTGCGCATCAAGAATATGCAGGAGGTCCGATCCTGCCCGATTTGCAAGGAGTATCTCGTCACTGCAAAGAAACCTTGCTTACCAATTCCTGGTGGCAACGGCGGTCCATGCCTTATCAGCAGTGTAATCATCGATAAGTTCGCGGACGCCCTTCCCAACTATCGCCAGACAAAACGATTCCGGAGAGAGAATGCGATTATCCCGCGCTCCACTCAATGTGGCTGGGTCATTTCCGCAGCCTTTACCATTGAACCATTATACGAGCTGCTAAAGCGCGAGGTCCTTTCCTCAAAGGTTGTGCAAACGGACGATACATGGGTCAAGATCCAAGATCGGCGATTGAAGGGCAAAATGAGAAAAGGCAAAATCACTGCTTACCTGGGTGATAAGCGCCACCCGCTTAACTTCTTCGACTTCTCCCCAGATCTCTCCTTTGACAAAAACCGGGAAACTTTCAAAGACTATAAGGGGTTTGTGCAGGCGGATGCTGCCAATGGCTTTGATGCGCTGTTCAAGAAAGACAGCGGCAGAACTGAGATAGGTTGCAATGCCCATTCGCGAAGAAAGTACTGGCAATGCGCTCAAGACGAAGCATATGAAGTTGTCTGCGGTGAAATCCTTGAAATTTATCGGGAGCTGTACAAAATTGAGAAAGAGATCCGCGACAAAGAATCGGACCAACGATTGGCTGCGCGCCAGGACAGGTCAAAGCCGCTCACGGATAAACTTCACAAAAAATTGCTTGGACTAAAAGACTCTCTAAATCCCACAAATCCGCTCATGAAAGCTGTGGCATACACACTTACTCACTGGGATGCGCTCGTGCGCTTTCTCGATGATCAGGACTTTGAGGTGGACAACAACACGTGCGAGCAAGCCATCAAGTCGTGGGTTATCATTCGCAAAAACAGCCTGTTCTGCGGTTCCGACGCGGGAGGAAAGGCTGCCGCAATCCATCTCTCCTTCGTATCTTCATGCAATAGGCTCGGCATAGATCCTCTCAAATATCTCACCGACGTCTACACGCGAATCAACTCGATGAAAGTCAGTGAGCTCCATCAGCTACTGCCCGATCGCTGGACTCCTTCCCAGGCTGACAAGCACCCGCCCTGACCCCGCTCCCACGAATCCCATCCGCTCGATGGTGCTCGTTGATACTTCTCTCCAGGCGAGGACAAATGATTACCAAGGCAAACCGAACTATAGAAGCTCCAGCGCTGATACCACTGCACACAAAAACTGCGGCTCGCAACCGGGTGTCACGCGAACTATCCGTCCACGCTTCAAAACGACCTCAAGTACGGTATCTAAAACACTAGCGGCACCGTTTTCCTTGCCATCTTCGGCAACAACATCCACCAACCTCACCGGTACAAATGGCTGAGCCTCAGCAGGCGCTGCTTGCCCTGGATGACATGTCGGGTGCCCGTTATTTTTGCGTTCCTTTCGCGCACGTGGCCCGGTGCCCATGCCGGACTGTCTTCCCACGGGAGCCGGCATCTTCGCCGCCTGCTTTTCCAGCACCTGAACAAAACGTTTCCAGCCAGACAGCTGCCACTCCGGCAATCCATCGCGTCGGCAGAATTCTGCCTGCGTTAGACCGCTTGCTCTCCACTTCTCTACAGTCGCGATCTTTCTACGCTCTTGAAGTTTTCGTCCCATGCCTAGTGATTCCCCTCTCGTCCCAAAAGCTCCTGGCAGTCTGTCTTGTTGTGCATCCCGAGTGAAGCTAGCCCGCTAGTGTTATTCGCTTCTCGCTACGCGCTACCGTTCAAACCGCTGCTATGAAAACACACGGCCAACTAGTATTCAACACGGGTAGACCGGACGGACACCATGCTTTTTGCTTTCAGGATCTCTGAAGACACCAGCA
>CAIOIN010000026.1 GCA_903858385.1 uncultured Microcaldota archaeon
CACTTCGATAAGGGCAAAGTATGATCCAAGAGCGCAGTTCGACATGCTGCAAAGGATAGCGTGGCACATACCGAGGGAGCAGTTCGCTTACATGGCGCAGCAGGTCACCGAGAAGGTGACGACGAAGTTCACTGCAAACGTCATAGAGAGGCACGGAATAAGCGACGTCGCGTTCGCCGGAGGACTTTTCGCGAACGTGAAGGCTAACATGCAGATGAGGAACGTCGATTCGCTGAAGCACTGGCACGTCTTCCCGCACATGGGCGACGGCGGCATAGCCCTTGGCTCTGCGATGTACGTGAACTACCTGCTCAATGGAGTTTCGGAATACAAGTTTGACGCTTACACCGGCAGCGACTACACTGAAGCAGAGACCGAGGCGGCGCTGAAGAAGGACAATTCATTCATCTACCAGCATGAGCCGGTGCACGAGCAGGCGTCGCATGCTGCCGAGCTGTTGCATGAGGGCAACTATCTGCTCTGGTTCCACGGGCGCATGGAGTACGGCCCGAGGGCATTGGGCAACAGGAGCATACTCGCGCCGAGCGGCTCTGAAGAGGTTAAGGAGAGGCTCAACCTCTACGTCAAGAAGAGGGAATGGTTCCAGCCATTCGCGCCATCGATGTTAGAAGAAGAAGCGGGCCGCATGCTTGAATACGACGGCAAGGGGCCAGACAAGTTTATGACCAACACTTATTTTGTAAAGAAAGAATTGAGAAACGACTTCAAGCCCATCACGCACATAGACGGGTCAGCAAGGCCGCAGATGGTCGGCGAGGAGAACCGCCCGTACCAGGAATTGCTGCGGCACGTGAAGAGGAACGACGGCTACGGAGTCGTCCTCAACACGAGCTTCAACATACACGGCATGCCCATCGTCATGAGCCCCGAAGATGCATTGGAAACAATGAGAGTGACGAAGGCGAAGTACATGTTCCTCAACGACTTCTTCGTCATCAACAAGAACGGTGTGTGAATGTCGCTTGGCGGGTCGGAATATCTTTACACTTTCGGCATCATCGTCGCGTTCGCAGGCCTGATAGCGGGCACGGTGCTTGAGAGAGAGAACATCAAGCACGTGTTGAAGTCGCACAGGCTCACAAGGAAAAAATTGCTTGTCGCAGTGGTCATTGCGGCATTGTTCGTGGTCTTCGAGCTCGTTACGGTCAAGCCGACCCAGTTGCTGTTCTTCGACGACGCGATATACCAAGGAATGGCACAGAACCTGCTGCATTCTGGGCAGGCGTGGATGTGCGATTACGGGACGCCGACGACCTGCTTCAGCGGCGAACTCTTCCATGAGCCCATAGGCCTTTCGGCCAATATCGCAATAGGCTTCGCGCTCTTCGGAGTCAAGCTCTGGGTGACGCATGCGGCCGAACTTGCGCTGACCGCGCTTGCGGTCTTCATGACGTTCCTGGTGGCGCTGCTATTGCTCAAGGATATCAAAGCCGCGTATTTCTCGGAACTCCTGATGGCACTATCGCCCGTGGTGCTGGTCTGGGCCATGCCTACTAACTCCGACATGGCACTTCTTGCCTATTCGCTGGTGGCGCTCTTCTTCCTTCTGGTGTTCGTGGAAAAGAAAAGCAGGCTGGGGCTTATGAACGCGCTCCTGGCCGTGTCGATCACGCTATACATGAAGGTGTTCGCAGCTTTGTACCTGCCATTGTTCGCACTGATCTACCTCGTGCTTGATGACAAGAATCTGTTGAATTCATTAAGGAAGAACCTGAAGAGAGCCATGGAGTACATGATGGACACGCGCGTCCTTCTCGTCCTTCTGATCTTCGTGATAGTGATGGCTCCGGTGCTGGACTATGCGGCCATGGAGCTGGGCTCCGGGGATTTCGGCTACCAGGGCACCACCATCCAACAGACCTGCAACTTCAACATGCCCGGGATTAAGGCATCGGGCAACATCAACCTCGCGAACTTCGGCGCGAACATCTGCAGCAACGTCCTGTTCTGGTTCGGCCAGTACGACAGCATCTACGTGATGCAACCGGCGCTCTTCACCGCGCTTGCAATCATCGGCGCAGTGATCATGCTTTACAACAACGGCCGCAGGCTTTTCTCGATAGGCCTATGGTTCCTCGTTTTCTTCTTGCTGTACACCTCGTTCTACGCCGGTTCGGTCGTCTACGGCGTCGACTGGCGCTTCATGCTGAGCCTAATAGCGCAGGTGTGCCTATTCGGCGGCTTCGCAGTCTCGATGCTGGTGGCC
>CAIOIN010000027.1 GCA_903858385.1 uncultured Microcaldota archaeon
AAACTGCCGCCCGGAAGCGACATAACTTATGCCGCAATGTTTGGCCGCACTGTCCCGCATCAGAACCTCATCAGCTTCATCAAGGAGTGCATAGCTGAAGGATTGATAATCAGCGACGATGCGAGCGTTGGCAGTACGGCGCTGTCGGTGATATTCAATTGCATAAAACATGACAACGTCTACGCCGCGGTTGATTTTTCCCGGATGACCTCAAATTATCCGCTCAAAAAGGGTAGCAGCAAGAATGAAAAATTCTCTGTCACTACGCATTACCTGGGGAAGATGCTGGCATTGCTGAGCTTTGCGGCAACAGACTACAACATCAAAGAAACGTTGCAGTTGCTCAGATCCGGCTTCAAAGAAGTGGTGCCCGCCATACAATCGATCACCAAGAAGGAATACGTATACCTCGAGAAGGCCAAAGAAGACGCCGAGCACCAATACGACGACTTATGTTGATGTGAATGTCAAGCAGGACTAACAGTAACAATTCAAAAGAGGCGCAATCGGATATTAACAAGCAAAGCGCTTGCCCGGCCAGTCTGTTGAGAAACTGCAACGAACAGGAACGGAACTTTTACCGGATCTACGAAGAAGCTATCCTGTTCAGGCACACGCTTCTGCCTAAAGAGAGGCCGCTTATGGAATGGCCTTCGATCACCAGTGGAGAAGTGGGTCCGGGGGCGCAGGGCGGATATCTTCGAGGGCCCAAAAAAATCCAAATCTCCGTTTCTCGCGGCATTGACCGCGTGATCGCGCATGAAGGAACCCATTTTGTGCAGGACACGAGGGGCTATTTTGAGAAGGTCGATGCATTCGTCGAAGAGCAGGATCAAGTGCTTTTAACCAACAAGTCTTACAAAAATCTATCGTATGTTCTTACTGCAGAATATCTGTTGAGTTCTGCCTTCTACGAACCAGAGGCGTACCTCTTCGATACCCTATTCTCCAACACGAATGGTCGCAAAACTTTTGTAGCGATGAACGATGGTCTGTTGGGGGACCTCTGTTTCGAGGGTTTGAGGATGAAGGGGTGCAGCAATCCGGAAATATTCTACTCTGTTTACGATAGCATAAGGAAAGGAAACATATCAGCCATCCCATTGGCGGTTTTCTCAAGCTGTTACGGCAAGGACAGCTTCGAGCATTACATGAAGAAAGCCCGCGATCTCGGGTATCGTGACGACGGTTTTGCACACCAGATGGCAAGATACGTCGGTGGCATGACTGGTGTGGCCTTAGCCGCGCTTGTTTTCGTAGCTCATGATTACGATGAGAAGAGCGCGCTAGAAACGATTTCATCGAATCCGAAGGCTGTGGTAGATTCAGTAAGCGGGATGAAGCCTGAAAGCGTCAAAAGTCTGATGCGCTTCTTCGAAAGAATTTAACGGCATAACACATAAAGACAAGGCATAAGTATCTCTTGGCTTCAATCGCCAATTGCAAAGCGCGGTGTTTCCATGGACAAGGACTGCAGGATAATACTCTTCGGCGAATCGCACCACAGCTCGCGCGACCGCGAGTCACTGGAATCGATGCTCCGAAAGAGCCTCGACGCCTTCAAGAGCACGAATCCCGTGCTGTTCTTCGAGATGGTCGACAAGCCGCACAACAAGAAACTGCTTGCGAATCTTCGCAGGGGCAACATCGAAAAACTTGTGGCAGCGAGTCCGTGGCAGGACCAGCTGAAGGCAAGGCTGGAGATGTTCAAGAAGGATAATCTTCCGGTTGTGCCTATAGACATGCCCTACATACGGATGTACCGCATCGAAGACTCATACTTCTACAGGCTCGCCAGGGATGCTTACATGTCCGATGTGATCGACTCCTACCTCAAAGACAACGCGGTCGATTTGGCAATAGCGGTGACGGGTGCGCTGCACACGGCGCCCCTGGAGGCCGGGCTGAGGGCCATGGGCTACGGCAGGGTCAGCGTGGATTTCCTCAACAACCGCGAAGAGCTTTTAGAATACAAGAGCAGCCAGGATGGAAGAGTCCTGAGCCCGCTGCTGCGCTCAGAGCTGTCCGCAGCAAAGGCGAGCTATCGAAACTGACGCATCGTAGTAGGATAGGATGGCAGAGCACATGCAAACGAAAAGCGTAGGCCTGAATTTTGACGGAGATGTCAATCGCACTTTTGTAGTCCATCCTTTTGCGCTGTTGCGCAAAGCGCAGCCCCAACCAGTGGAGACTGCTGCCGGCGCCATAAAGTTCGAAGTTACGGAGAGGCCCGCCGTAAGAAGGATGGAAGAGAACGGTTGGATAGGCTATAGCGCTCCGGACTGGCAAAACAAGATTGTCGAGTACCATACCTTCCTGCCAATCCATGGCGATGCTGGAAGCAAGACACCGTACGCAAGAACGGGATCGGCAATCCTATACTACGGAAACCTTACAGAGGGCGCCTGCAGCGACAATGCGCTAAAAGCGCGTTTTGCAGAGACCGCATCGGATCATGCGCGCGTAGTGCTGCTTTCCGACTTCTATCCCTTTGGGATAGTGAGCGAAAAGTATGATGGGTATAAGCAAAAAGGGGTTGGGAGTGCCTTGCTGAAGCTGATCAGGGACGACTGCACTTCCGAGGGGGCTTCCTTCATATACTGCTATGTCATAACTCCGGAGATGGATGCGTTGGCAAGAAAATTCGGTTTTGAGAGGCTGGCGCAATCCCAGACGTTCTTCCTAAAACTTTAATGCATCAACGTCCAAGATGCCAATCGGCGAAGCCCGATAATGGAATAAAATGCGGATAAGCCAACAAAAGATGCGATCTGTGGATTTGAGGCAATATGCTCCGAAGGTTTTACCGCAAGAGTTCTCAAAGCGGATAGAGTTGTGCAGAGGAACGCATAAATCAAATTCTTCGAAACGAGCTAAAAGCGTTGATTGTCTAAGTCAAAAGTAGCGTATAAATATCTGATAAACTGCGTTTATATACGGTGACGAAGTGGTTCATCTGGAAAAGTCGGGCAAAGAGACAACGCCTCAGGTATCCATTCGTCAGGAACCACAGACCGTTCTTTCTAGAGACACTGGGGCCGAACACAGGTCATTTGCGCACGTGCTCAGGGATAATACTACAATCGCGATAGCATCCGGGCTCATTGCAACGGCGGCGCTTTTGACGGGCTGTGGTGGTAAAAACCAGGATTTCACTTTCAAGAGCATAGGGGTTGACAATTCGTTATTGGGGGTGCAATACGGCAACACCTTTTCCGCGGGGTACAGAGAGACACTCTACAAGAACGGGGTGCCTAATGATATTATCAACCAGATCCAGCAAACATCTTCGCAAGCGGAGCAGGTAAATGCTGGAGACCCGTTCGTTTTTGTTAGCAGCAAAATGAACGTGACCGAGTTCTACGAAAAACTTCCCGCCAATCAAGCGGTGGACACTACATGGTTCCTGGATTTCGGCGATTCGCAACAGACCAAGCTCATGAATGATATGGCTGCAATCCAGACGCTAATAAGCAAGACGATGCCAAACACACACGCGGGCAGCAGCTACCTGTTCAACAACATTCATTTGGTGATGGCCGAAGAGATGGAATCCACCACAACTACGCCTAACAACGCAGCAGACAAAGCGACCATCTTGCAGAAGACGACTACAACAAACATGCCGTCGAGCTCCGGGTTATCTGCAAGAAGTTCTAACACTGTAGCTACAACGCTAAATACGACTACAACAAACATGCCACTGATTTCTGGAGGCTGCAAATATTTCATCGGTTCCTATACCCCAGTGCCTGGCGTAAATGAGCTACTTATTTTTGTGGATAGCCGGAAGAAAATCGAGGTGGAATATCCGGTGCCTACCCCTCAGCCATTAAACGAAGCCTGGATCTTCCCACATGGACAGAATGACATAAAAAGCGTCAAGCAAGTGCAACAGGTCGAGGCAGCCATACAAAAGTACCTGCCGAATCTATCGATAGTACAGTCCGATCCGAAAGCCATTGCCGCGGAAGGCACTTCCCCAGTATCCGCATGGCAGAGATTCAAGGATGTGTTAGGCGATATCGAAAGAATTGCAAAGATGCCAGTGACATGGGTACTATCCGTGGTCTTTGGAATTCCCCTTGTAATAATGATAATCGTCATGTTCAACCATGGCGGTGGTGATGGCGGAGGCGAGGGAGGTGGCGGCGGTGGCGGTTCAAATCCAGAATACGATTATCACGGGCCTAAAGTTGAACTGAACGAGTGGGGCACCCCTAAGTGGGGGTTGTAAAAATAGATTATTAGATCTTCCAACACGCGTTTCGAAACAAGCAATAG
>CAIOIN010000028.1 GCA_903858385.1 uncultured Microcaldota archaeon
ACGCTGTCGCCGAACCTGCCGCTCCTCTTCAGCGCCGGGTCTATGTCCCATGGCTGGTTCGTCGCGCCTATCACGTAGATCCCTTCCGGATTGGATTCGACGCCGTTCATCTCCACCAGGAACTGGTTGACCGCAAGCCTCATGGCCGAGCTCTCGCCGCCTTCGCTGCCTCCGCCCCCGCCTCCCCTCTTGACCCCCAAGGCGTCGAGCTCGTCGAAGAATATTATGCAGGGCGTGCTCTTCCTGGCCTGCTCGAATATCGCGTGAAGGTTCTTCTCCGTGTTGCCTGTGTACATGTCTATGATCTGGTTTATCCTGGCTATGATCACGTTGGCCTGCGCCTCCCCGGCTATGGCATTGACTATGTGCGTTTTACCTACTCCTGGCGGCCCATACAGCAATAGCCCTACCCCGAGCTTCTTGCCGTATTTCTTGAACAGCGCAGGCTCCTTTATCGCAAGTATTATGTTGTCCTGAAGGAACTTCTTCACCTTATTGAGCCCTATCACCGAGTCGAACTTGACCTTCGACTTGTAGAACGACAATTTCTTGATCTGGCCTTCCTCTATCCTCTCCTCGTTATCCTCCTTCATCTCCAGCCTGCCCGTCTCCACCTTGACGCCGGCCGCCTCCGCGCTTATCAGCGAGTTTATGCGCTCCAGCCTGTTCTTCGCCTCGGCGTAATCCGGCTTGTTCGACAGCGACTTCTCGTACCAGCGCTTTGCCTCTATGAGATCCTTGTTGCCTTCGGCCATATCGCCGATCAGCAGCGGCGCGTCTGCGCTGCTCGGCTGCAGCTTCAAGACGACCTCGAGGTCGCTCCTTGCCGCGGAGAAGTTGTTCATCACCCTCTCGGTGAGCGCCCTGTTGAAATAAGCATCAGCGTACTTCTTGTCTATCCCTATGGCCGCGTCGTACTCCTTTATCGCATCGGCGAACTTGCTCTCCTCGAAGAACGCGTTGCCCGCCTTCCAGTGCTCCTTGGCTTCCGGATTGACCACGGCGCCCACGCTGGACTTGCCCGGTTCCGGGGTTTCTTTCGGTTCCGCTGCGTTTGCCATAAGTCAGTCGACCTTTATAATAGTCTGACCGTTGTCTAATTTATACCTTTCTTGAACGCCGATCTTTTCCATCCTGTCGAGAAGCAAGTTGAGCTGCTTGTCGACCATCGCTATGCCCTTGTCCTCCCTGCGGGTATTAGCGAATTCGAGCGTCTTGAAGGCAGGCGCAAGTGCCTTCACTATCCTGTGCATCTCCATCAGCTTGCCCGATCTGACCTTGTACTTGCCGTTTATCTGCCTTATGACCAGCTCGCTGTCGGAGTACAGCCTTATGCCTGCCTGCGCCGCATCCTTGAGATTGTCCCTGCACCATTCCAGTGCCAGTATCACCGCCCTGTACTCCGCGTAGTTGTTCGTCTCAACCCCGTTGTAGGAGAAATGCTTCGCCACGACCTTGCCGCCACGTAAGGCCATGTACCCTGACGCGCTAGGCCCGGGGTTGCCTCTCGCGGCCCCATCGGTGTATATCGTGATCTCGCTTTGCAAGTCCGCACCCAGAACATAATTACCTGCAGCTATTTATAACTGATTTGAGATTTTGATAGCGGCGAACGAATGCACATATACGGCATAGAAGAGGGCACAGAGCTGGTGAAGGCCGCGAGGCACAGCATCGAGCTCTACCTGACGGTGCGGCACTTCGACAGCAGCGTCGTGAAGAAAAGCGCGTCGCGCTTCACGGAGCAGTACGGCATATTCGTCACGCTTGAGAATTACCAGACAGGGGCGCTGCGCGGGTGCATCGGCTTCCCTAGAGGCGGGTCGCCGATCGGGGAGAGCGTGGTTGAAGCTGCGATCGCAGCGGCCTTCGAGGATCCGAGGTTCGTTCCGGTTTCAAGGACCGAGCTCGAAGACCTCCTTGTAAGCGTCAGCATACTGTCAGAGCCTGTCCCAATAAAAGGCGACGCCAAAGAGCGGAAGAAGGCAATAAAAGTGGGGCGAGACGGCCTCATTGCGGAGTACGGCCATTACAGCGGCCTGCTGCTGCCGATAGTGGCCGTGGAGCAGAAATGGAACGAGGGGCAGTTCCTGGAAGAGACCTGCATCAAGGCAGGCCTGCCGGCGAACTACTGGTCGCAGCCCAACGTGACGATGCTGAAGTTCGAGACGCAGCTCTTCAAGGAAGAGACTCCTGGCGGCAAAGTCGCCGAGGTCAATTACTGATTCCGAGCAACCCGCGCACACGCAGAAGCGCTGGCGGAACAAAACAGATTTAAGGTATCGTGAGCGTAAATCTTAACCAGAGTACCGTTATATCCAATCCGGATGACAATCATGGACGAGTACAAAAATTTCGATATTCCATCCAAAAAGATAATCGTTGCAGATCTTGATGGGACTCTGGCAGAAAGCAAGAGCGACATGGACAAGGAAATGTCAGACATAATTGTGAAGCTGTTGGAGTATAAGGCCTTTGCAGTGATAAGCGGCGGAGCATACTCCCAGTTCCAGAAGCAGTTTGTCAAAAACCTGTCCTGTCCGGAGAACCTGATATCAAGATTGTACCTTTTCCCTACTTGTGCAACCACCTTCTACATGTACAAAAAGGGCGTGTGGGAAAGAGTGTACTCGGAAGACCTCTCAAGCGATGAAAAAAGAAGGGCATTCAATGCGTTCGAGGTCGCGTTCAAGAAGGCGAATTTCAAAAAGCCAGAGGTTCTGTACGGGGAACTCATAGAAGATCGAGGCACTCAAGTCACTTTCTCCGCGTTCGGCCAAGCGGCGCCTCTCGAGCTTAAGAAGGGCTGGGACCCTGACGGCTCAAAGCGCAGCGTGATAGCGAAGTACATGTCAGAATTGATACCCGACCTAGAAATAAGGATCGGCGGGACTACCTCAATAGACGTCACGAAGAAAGGCATAGACAAGGCGTACGGGATAAAGAAGATAGGCGAGCACCTCAACTACAAGACAAGCGACATGCTGTTCGTCGGAGATGCGCTCTTCAAAGGCGGCAACGACTACCCTGTAAAAGAAGCCGGCGTGGACTGCATAAGCGTCACCGGGCCTTCAGAGACAAAGCGCCTATTCGCTGAAATAATAAGGATCAGCTCGGTGGGCAACAGAAGCCATACAAGGTCGCTGCTCGAATAAGATAGTGATAAAAAGGTTCAAATTCATGATTTACTGGGGCCCGTAGCTTAGCCTGGTTGGAGCGCTCGACTGATAATCGGGAGGTCCGGAGTTCAAATCTCCGCGGGCCCATAAAGGTAATCTTGCATGGCAAAAAAACTCAGAAGAGGGTGGTTCTCATTCACCTGCTGCGAAGACAGCACGATGATATGGATAGAGCTCATGAACGAGAACTTCTTCAAGTGGAAGGAGCTTCTCGACATACGGTACGCGAGAGCCCTGAAAAGGAACAACAAGATCAAGGATCTCGATGTTGCCTTCGTAGAGGGCGCAATAACCACCGAGAAGGATGCCAAAAGGCTTTTGATGATAAGGAAGAACTCGAAGAAACTCGTTGCGATAGGCGCATGCGCGTCCAACGGCATGCCCGCGGCGCAGAGGAACATGTTCGATCCCGAATTGAAGAAGGAGATAGAGTTCCTAATAGAAAGATTCAAGCAGATGGACAAGGTAAAATCGGTCAAGGAAGTAGTCCCGAT
>CAIOIN010000029.1 GCA_903858385.1 uncultured Microcaldota archaeon
GCCTGGCTCTTTTGTCGTGAGGTCCTTAAGCTTCACGACCTTGCCGTTTATGGTCATCCTTCCGCTTTTGACGAGATTCGAGAACATCGGTCCCTTCAGTCCCGCTGCCTTCGCTTTTTCCTTTAGGAAGTGTATCTTGTCGTCCTCGCGGAAGACGAAGCCGTAGGCGCGCACCGAATGCGTAAGCTTGAACGCGCTGATCTTGAAGCCTTTGCCTTCGTAGATCGTGCCTGTCGTTATCGGTTTGACTGAGATGTCGTAGCTCATGACCGCCTTGTCGAATTCCAGTAATGGCTTTATCGCCTTTTCGTCGCCCTTTGGCACGAATATCTGCAATTGTGCCGATCGTCTGTTGAGCGCCAATGTCCGAACAACTCCGGCAACGCCTATGGAATGGTCGCCGTGTATGTGGCTGAGGAATATCGCCTTTGTCTTCGACAGGTTCACTGAGTATTTCAGAACCTGGCGCTGTGTGCCTTCGCCGCAGTCGAACAGGAACACTTCTCCATTGTATTCGAGGGCTACGCTCGGTAGGTTCCTCTCTGAAGTGGGAGCGGAGCCCGATGTACCCAGGAATGTTACCTTTATCATGCAAACACTACAGCTCAACCGTCATTGTCTTGTCTTTTAAGTTTATATCCAATATCTTTATGCTTTTTGAGAGCTTCTGCAGTTGCTCTTTCGTGATGTGCCTGTTCTCCTTCGCTTCCTTTATGAGCTCGTTTATCTGCTGCATGTTGTTGAGTATGGTGTCTCCTATCTTTTTGTTGTCTGCGATCTGTTGATCTATCTCGTCAAGCATCGCCTTCTGCCTGCCTATGCTTACCTTGAGGCCTTCCACCTCCTCGTTCTTCAATGTTACATGTTGGCTACTGTTCTGGTATGCCAAATCAAGGGCCTCTTGCAATGAGCCGCATTTTGTGCGTTCAGATTCCGCATATTTGCTTATCTCGCACAGCGAGAAATCGATCATCTCGCCGTCTTTTTTGTAGATATTCACGGTCTTGCTTCCAACGCAATCCTTTATCTCCTGATTTATGCTTCTTGAGATTTCTGGCAATCGCTCTTTTAGGGTGCTGACCTTCGACTTCGGGTCTACGCCCAGCTTCAGCAGCGCATCTTCCGTGTAGAGCTTGCCAATGCCCACGTTCTTCGAGATGGATTCGAGAATCGATTCGCTCTTTTCCTCTCCAATCTTTTTTATCTTCTCTTCGACGGCTTTTGCGTCAAGAATGTTGATATTGCTGCTGCTCGGTGGAGTGTATTTCGAGTTCGTCTGCACCGTCCTGTCCTTGAAGGTGTGGGGCTTGTACACCAGCAGTGCCTTCATCTCTTCGTCCGCCACTATCAGGTTTCCCTGGCCGAACATCTCCAGGATCACGCTTATTGTCTCTTCGCCCTTCCTGAACTTGATCAGTATTATTCTGTCGTTATTGTATTGCTCTATCGCGTCTATCACGAAACCGGATATCCTCTTTCTTACTGCGGTAGCGAAATTTGTCGGCTCTTCGGCCTGCTCTATGTATTCGGTCTTTCCTATCGAGTAGGGCAGTACGCATCTCACATCCGTCTTTTCGCCTTTCCTGCTGAGGCTGAACCGGAACGTATTCTCTTCGCTCTCGTAGAATTTGTCCAGGTAGAAGCCCGCCAGGGACTGCAGCTCTTTGACAAGAGCGATGAGCTCGATGGTGTAGAGCTGTCGCAAACGATTACCTGAGCTTCTTCCTGCCCTCTTCTTTCACTACCCTGCAGAAGGATTCTATCTTCCGATAGGATGCGCTTGAGCTTTCCAATGCGGTGCCGATCTGCACTATGTCCGCACCGCTAGAATAGGCGTCGCCGAGCTCCTTCGCAGACATTATTCCCCCTGCGACTATGTACGGGACCGATATCGCGGACCTGACCGCCCTTATCATCTCCTTCGGCACCGGGCCGGAGTTCTGCAGCCGTGGATTCGATCCGGTATCGGTTATGATGAACCTGTTGCCCAGGTACTCGCCGGCCAGCGCCAGCGAAGCGGCTATCTTTGGCTTCTCTCTCGGCACGAAATTTGCATCACCCACCCAACCTGCGGTCCCGCCAGGGGAGACTATTATGTATCCCAAAGGCAGGGGTTCGAGGTTGAACTTCTTTATCGCCGGCGCGGACAGCATCTGCGCCTGCGTTATCCAGTAGGGATTCCTCGCATTGAGCATCGACATGAAATAGATCGCGTCGGCATACTTCGTCACCGTTGAGATGTTCCCGGGGAACAGCACAAGAGGTATGTCCACTTCCTCACGTATGCGCTTGGCAGTATCGTCAAGTATCTCCCCCTGCACCTCGGTGCTGCCGCCTATGACTATCATGTCCGAGCAGGCGTCCGCGCACCTCTTCGCGGTCTTCACCGCATCGTCCACCGAATCGTAGTCGACCGGGTCTATCAGCGTGAAGAGCATCGCGCCCTTCGTCTGCAGCGTCTCTTTTATGTATAGTTCTACCTTGCCCTCTTTCATTTTATCAACTCGTTTTCAGGAAGTTCTTCGCCATCTGCTTGCCCTCCACATCGATGCTGCACGACGGCCTGTACCCCAGTTCCTTCTTTGCCCTGTCTATCTTTATTACCCTGTCGCTCACCAGGAACTCGAACTCGTCGTAGTTCAATCCGGACATCCTGGCGCCTATCTTCGCTATCATGGAGTGCAATCCCTTTGACGGAGGCTGCACGCCGAGGAACTGCGCAGCCTTGTCGAAAAGGTCCTTCTGGGTGTAGGGTATTCCGTCGGTTATGTTGTAAATCTTGTTGAAGCTCTTCGGGTTGTCGCACGCAAGGGTTATCACCTTGGCTGCGTCATTGACGCCGACTAGGGTGAGATGGTTGCGCGCGTCGCCTATGTACTTCGGGCTCTTGCCCTTGAGCATCTTGAACACCTTATAGAATTCGGATTCGTAGCCTTCGCCGTACAGCGTGCCCAGCCTGAAGATGGTGTACTTTATCTCCTGGTCGGCTGTCCCGAACGACTGTATGACCTTCTCGGCCATGAGCTTCGTCTCCGAATAGCCTTCCGTTGGCATTGCCTCGGATTCCTCGGTCAGCTCTTCTCCGGATCTTGAATAGCCGTAGACGGTGACGCTGCTGGTGTACATGAATTGGACGACCGTATCCCTTTTGGGATTGGCCTCGAGGTAGGCCCGGATGACGTTCTCGGTGCCTATGACGTTGGTGTCTATCATCTCCTGGTATTTGTACTTGTAGTTGTAGGTTGCCGCAGCAAGATGGAAGATGTTGTTCGCACCCGCACAGGCGCTCGTTATGACTTCCTTATCGCTCCTGTCCTTGAAGGTTATGTCTGCGATGTAGGGTATGCAGCCTGGTGGAAGGCTTCTCCAATCCATTGCCACCTTCGGGTTTTCCTTGACTATGACCCTTACCTCATCGCCTCTTTTCAGCAGTTCCCGCACCAGATGTATGCCAAGGCTTGAGGTTGCTCCGGTGACGACATCGATCGTCCGGGTCTTCTGCTTATCAGTATCAGCCATGCTCATGACCATTCTCGCCGTTCAACAGCGCTATGGCGATGTTCCTTATCCTGCCCTCCGTAAGATGGTTTATCATGTAGGGGACCCAATCTTTGCCATAGGGGACATAAACGCTCATATTGAACTTCTTCTCTGAAAGGCTTTTTAGTTTTTTGCCCCCGTAGCCCAGAGGCGCCTCGAAGGTGATGTCGTCTTTGTAGACCTTGTTCTGCGCGGCTATCTTCCCTATCAGGCTGGCATTGTGGTCGAGCACGGTCACGTTGGCCTTCGCGACCCTGAGCCCGTCTATGTAGCTCTTGTAGAGCTTCAGTACGTCAAAGCGCTCTTTTTTGCTCTTCGTTTCGTCGTCCTTGTGCAGGTAGCACTTGACCTTTATGAGGTCCTTCGACCTTATCGCCCCGATGATTTTGCTCTTTTCTTCGTTGTCGGGTATCAGTTCCATGCCTAGGCAGGTTTGCCCGTCCTTGAATTCCCGGTAGAGCGCCAGCATCTCTTCGGTGTCTATGCTGCTCTCGCTCTCCAGCCATACCTTCTGCTTGTTCTCTACTGCCGCAGCTATCACTTCCAGTAGGTTCTTGCCCATCAGCGAGCGGTCGAGATTATACCCGAGCTGCGTCAGCCTCAGCGACACGTCGGAATTCAGATTGAGTCTTGAAGTCTGCTTTATCAGCTGCACGTAGGCGTTGGTGTTGTACCTCGCCTGCTGCGGCTGCTCTATATGATCGTTCAACAGCGTTACGGTCGCATGCATGCCCTGCATGTTCAGCTTCCTTACCGCTTCAAGGACGGATTGGGTCGTGGAGCCGGCTATGTGCTTCTTGACCAGCCTGAAGACGATGCCCTTTATGAGGTGTTTTTGGTCTGACAAGATAAATCACTGATTCTGGAACTGCCGACTATGCCGAATTTTCCCCCGAATCGGAGCGATTCGAGCGCATTTTTAACCTCATTCTTTTTCATGGAGTATACGGTGCGAAAGTATCTATTCTTTTGTCCATGCCAAGATATCTATGGGTTGCGGCAGGTAAATTTTATTTCATAAATACTTAAAAAGGCTTGCGGTTAAATGTTGAGAGGGGTTATCGTGTCAGGCGAGATTGAAGCATCGGGGGCTGCGAGAAAGAAGTACGTTGTGATTTTGGGTTCGCTCATGAGCGGCCTTGGCAAGGGCATAGCCACCGCCTCGATCGGCAGGCAGCTACAGGCGCGCGGCTTCAACGTTGTGCCGATAAAGTTCGACGGCTATCTCAACATGGATTGCGGGACCATAAATCCCTACAAGCACGGCGAGGTCTTTGTCCTTGATGACGGCTGCGAGTGCGATATGGACCTCGGCACCTACGAGAGATTCCTGAATATCAACCTCAACGGAAACAACAACATAACCGGGGGCAAGATATTGAAATACGTGATAGACAACGAGCGGAAGGGGGTCTATCTCGGCGACGATGTACAGATAGTCCCGCACCTCACCAATGAGATCAAGAAATGGATAAAGAGGGTAGGGAACGACTTCAAGGCCGATGTGGTGCTGGTAGAGGTCGGGGGTACCGTAGGAGATCTGGAGAACGCATATTTCATAGAGGCGATGAGGCAGCTGTCGCTTGAGGAGAAAGGCGACGTGGCGATAGTGCAGGTCACTTATGTCCCAGTCATGGATGCGGTCGGGGAGCAGAAGACCAAGCCTACGCAGCACGCCACAAGGATATTGCAGGGCATGGGAGTGCAGCCGGACATTATACTCTGCAGGAGCGGGGCAAAGCTGTCCGCCGATGCAAGAAGGAAGATAGCGATGTTCTGCAACGTTCAGCCAGAAGCGGTCATAGACGATTACGACTCGAAGACTATATACGGGGTGCCGCAACTGTTCGAAAACCAGAACCTCAGCAGGCTCATACTTGACCGGCTCGGCATAAAGGGGAAGGACAGCGACCTGAAGAAGTGGAACGAGCTTGTTGGGAGGATAGAGAATCCTAAAAAGAAGGTCACTGTGGCGATAACGGGCAAGTACACCGCTTTGAAAGACGCCTATGTCAGCATAAAGGAGGCGCTGGTTCATGCAGGCGCAAGCACGGACTGCGAGGTCGACCTGAAATGGGTCGAAACCACGGATATAAAGGACAACAAGAGCGCGGCAGAGGCACTGAAGGGCTGCGACGGCATAATAGTGCCAGGCGGCTACGGGCCGAGGGGCACGGAGGGCAAGGTGGAATGCGCAAGATATGCGCGGGAGAACGACCTGCCTTATTTGGGATTGTGCTTCGGCATGCAGTACATGGTCGTGGAGTTCGCGAGGAACGTCTGCGGGATGAAAGAGGCTAATTCGACCGAAGCAGATCCGAAGACCAAGTATCCGGTCGTGGACCTGATGCCCGAGCAGAAGTTCACGGAAGTCATGGGCGCGACCAACAGGCTGGGCTTGAGGGAGATCGCGATAAAGAAAGACACGCTTGCTCATAAGCTTTACGGCAAGAGCATGGCGATGGAGCGGTTCAGGCACAGGTACGAGATAAATCCAGAATATGTTCCCGTGCTGGAGAAGAACGGGTTGGTGTTCTCAGGAGCTTCGGCGAACGGGAAGATAATGGAGATAGCCGAGCTTGAAGGCAAGAGATTCTACTTCGGGACGCAGTTCCATCCCGAATTCAGCTCGAGGCTGGAGAGGCCGAGCCCCGTTTTCACAGGGTTCGTGTCCGCATGCCTTTCAAAGAAAGGCTGACCTTTAGGGTCAGCTCTGCTGCTTCGCGAGCATGGCGTTGTAGTTCTTGTCCTTCCTGCTCTTCCATGCTCCCTTTTCGTGCACGTAAGAGGCTATGATCGGCAGCGCCAGCGTTGCTTCCGAGTAGACCATCTGCGTGTTGTTCAGGTTGACCTTGCCCCATGAGTGCGCCTCCTTGAGCGTCGATCCTGAAAGACCGCCGTCGCGCTCGTCCGCCACGGTTATCTGTATTGCGTACTTGTGCATCGGCTTTTCGAATCCGAGCACGTCCGTCGCCACGACGACATCCTGCGCGAAGTTCTTTGGGACCCCTCCGCTGACCATCAGCAGTCCGGTCTCCTTCGCCGCTATCTTCACCCGTGTAAGTTCGAGGAAGTCCTTCGCTGTGTCTATGGAGACATGGCTCTTCGGATGATCCCATTGGTGCTTCAGCAGCCCGAAGCCCGCGCTTCCAGCCTGTGGCGCCGAATATTGTCGCGGCTTCGCTTTCATCGACGCGGGCGGTGCGGATGGCGCTTACTATATAAAAGAATATCGGCCAGACTACCGC
>CAIOIN010000030.1 GCA_903858385.1 uncultured Microcaldota archaeon
TACCGAATCTAGGGTGCGTTTTGATGAGAGCGAATATCATCCTGTTCTTTGCCTGCGCAATGCTCTTGCTTCCTTTTGCGAATGCGACTTATACGGTCAGCCACCTCAACGTGACGGTGAACCTTAACCGCAACACGAGCGCCCAGGTCAACGAGATGCTCGCGGTCAGGATAAGCAACGACTCAGTGGGCCAGTATTCGACCAGCAGGGTGGCATTGAATTTGACGCTTAGCGACTGGCAGTCGATAATAGGTTCCTCGCTCGTTGAGCACATAATAAACCCCGGCAGCGGGATATACAATTTCAGGTTCTTCCCGGGGCCGGTGATGGTGGTGAACCAGCAAAGCATAGCATACGTCCTGCTCAGCTACACGATCAATAACGTCACGGTCGTGAACCAGACCGCGCCGAGAACTTTCGTGTATTCCCTTGCACCGAGGGTGTTCAATTTCGAGCACGGGTCCAATGGGGAGTTCCTGAGCCACAACACCACGCTGACCATAAACCTGCCTGGCGGAGCTACGGTAAAATCGGTGTACCCGCTCCCGGATTATCCGACCTCGGCATTCACGGACAACTACGCAAACACCACCAGCATGTCGTGGTCTTCCGGAGAGCCGCTGTCAAAGTTCACGCTGCTGTTCACAATGACCGAAGGCGTCCAGACCGAGGTCACGAACTTCTTCCTGGGCGTGTACAGGGTTCTTGGAGTGTTTGTGTACGTGATAATAGCCGCAGTGATTGCCGGGTTCATCCTTTACACGTACCTGAAGGCCGGAAGATGAGGGTGCTGCTTTGCACGAACACGAGACCAGGATATTGAAACTGCTCAAGGAGAAGAGAATATCGAGCCTTGAAGACATAGAGGAGAGCCTCGGCATAGACGCCGATGCGGCGATGTGGGCTCTTGACGGGCTCTCGAAGAGCGGCGCGGTGAAGGTGTCAAAAATCAAAACTTATGGAGTTGAGATAGTCAACGAAGGCAAGGATTACCTGAAATTATTCCCCGAAGAGGAGCTTGTGAGATCGATCGGCAGAAAAGGGCAGGAGAAGCTCAGCGAGATAAAGGACAACGTAGCGCTTCTTTGGGCGAAGAAGAACAATTGGATAGAGCTGCGCGAAGGCTACGCGAAGCTCACAAAAGTAGGAGCGGCTGCCAACGGTGCAGAATACGCCCAAAGGAAGGTGCTTGAAGGCCTAGCCGATGCCGATGAAGACAAAGTCGGAATCCTATTCGAGAAGAACAAGGCAGAGGTGGACACGCTAGTGAAGAGGGGATTGCTGCGCGTCAAGGAGAGAGAAAGGATAAGCCGCATAGAGATCACGGATGCTGGCACAAAGCTAAGCGGCACGAAGCCGGAAGGAGGCATGGGCGAGCTGACCAGGGAGATGATACTTAGCAAGAGCTGGGTGGGCAAGGATTTCAAGAAGTACGACGTGAACGCGAGTTCTGAGATGCTCTACCCGGCGAGGCAGCACATGATGCACGAGTTTATAGACGTGGTAAGGAACACCTGGCTGAACATGGGCTTCTCGGAGATGGAGGGGCCGATAGTGGAGAGCGCGTTCTGGGTCTTCGACGCGCTGTTCTCGCCGCAGGACCATCCTACAAGGGACATGCAGGACACCTTCTTCCTTTCCAATCCGAAGCAGATCGACATAGAGGACGTTGAGATGCTGGGCAGGGTCAAGAAGGCGCACGAAGCCGCATGGAAGGAGAAATGGCAGGAGAGCCTGGCCAAGCAGGCGCTGCTCAGGACCCACACCACCAGCGTCTCGGCCAGGTACATCAAGAAATTCGCCAACGCGGTCGAGAGCAGCTATCCGATAAAGCTCTTCTCGGTGGGCAGGGTCTACAGGAATGAGAGCATAGATTACAAGCACCTGGCGGAGCTGTACCAGACCGACGGCATCATCATAGGCAACAACCTCACGTTCGCGAACCTCATAGACACGCTGAAGAGGTTCTACTCCCAATTGGGAATAGAGGACATCAAATTCAAACCGAGCTACTTCCCGTTCGTGGAGCCGGGGCTTGAAGCGTATTATTATGACGAAAAGCGCAAGTGCACCACGGAGCTGTGCGGCGCAGGCATAATAAGGAAGGAGATAACGACGGCCATGGGCACGAACAAGACCGTGCTGGCCTGGGGCATAGGCATAGAGAGGCTGCTGATGCATTTCTTCGAGGTCGACTCCATAACCGACCTCTATAGGAACGACCTGTGGTGGCTCAGGAACAGGAAGAAGATTGAGGTGTAGTGTTCGCATGGCCACAATAGATTACTCGATAAAGGACCTGAACGATTATGGCATTAGTGAGGACAAGCTGCCGAAGCTCGTGGAATCCATAGGGATGGAAATAGAAGGGATAAAGGACGGCGAGGCGACGATGAACATAACCCCCAACAGGCCTGATCTTCTTGACATCGTGGGATTCAAAAGAGCCCTCCTCTCTTTCTCTGGAAAGATTGTGCCGAAGGATAATTTCTACAGCATGGACAAAGAGCCGGCAATGGAAATTACCGTGGAAGATTCAGTCAAGTCCGTAAGGCCGTACATAGCGGCAATGGTAGTCAGGAACGCGGACCTGAGCGGCAACAAGCTGAAGTACCTGATAAATTTCACCGAGAAGCTCTGCGACACCTATGGCAGAAGGAGGAAGAAGCTTGCAATAGGGCTCCACAACCTTGACGCCATCAAAGGCCCGTTGGTCTACGACGCTGTGCATGATGGCGAGCTTGTCCCGCTTGGCGAGAGCAAGAAGATGAAGTTTGAAGAGGTCATACGGAAGCATGGGAAGGGGATAGAATACGGAAGCATTATAACTGCGAACAATCCGAAGGCGCTCTACCCGTTCCTGTCGGACTCCAAGAACGTGCTTTCGCTTATTCCGATAACGAATTCCAACATCACAAGGGTGCTGGGCAGCACCAGGAATCTGCTGGTTGAACTGACCGGAACATCGATCAACGCAGTCATGGATGCGTTGGGGATGATTGCATGCTCTTTTATCGACTCCGGGGCAGAAGTGCAGCCGTGCGCGATAGTATACAAGAACAGGACGATGAACACGCCGCAATTGTCTTATAGGGAGTTCCGCATCAAGAAGTTCTCTGTGGACAAGACCATTGGCGTAATCATAGATGACAACCAGATGGTAACTCTGGCGAACAAGATGGGGCACACGGCCGCGAAATACGGGAATTTCCTGCTGGTCGGGGTGCCGCCCTACCGGCTCGACGTACTCAACGAACAGGACGTGGTGGAGGACCTCGCAATCGCCTACGGCTACGACCGGATTCAGCCTTTGCCTGTCGGCGGTTTTTCAATAGGCGTGCCAGAAGACTACAGGGATTATTCAAACAGCGCATCTAGTCTCATGATCGGGCTCGGATTCTCCGAGGCCATGAACACCTATTTGACAAACGAGAAGCTCAACTTCGAGAGCGTCGCGCACAAATACGAGCCAGCGTCGGTTGTCAGCATAGCCTACGCGAAGACCGAGGTCACGACCATGCTCAGGACCTCTATTCTGCCGCAGCTGCTGCAGAACCTTGGCCAGTCAATGCACGAGCGCATGCCGCAGAAGCTTTTTGAGATAGGTAGCGCATTCGGCGTCGAAAAGGGCAGGATAAAGGAAACGCACCTCATGGGTGTGGTCAGCGAGCATTCAAAGGCCAATTTCGCGGAGATGAAATCGGTCGTAGAAGCCATGATGAGGCAGCTCGGTAGCGGCAAATATTCGATAGAAGATCTTGACGATCCTGCTTTCATAAAGGGAAGGTGCGCGTGCATCCGCATCGATGGAAAGACGGTCGGCCACTTCGGCGAGATAGCCCCGCAGGTCCTTGAAAATTTCAAGCTTGAGGAACCGGTGGTCGCGGCTGAGATAATGATTGACCGCATGCGCAAGGTCTGATCTTAGTTCGTTGTTGATCCCTTCTCGACTTCGCTTCTGTGCTCTTCTGCTATCTTTTGCACAATGCCCAGCTTTGAGTTCAGGTAACTAGCCTGCCATCGCGTGAACTTCTCCCGCTTCCTCGTCGCCGTTTCAGTCATCTTTTTCTGCCATTTTGACCTCATCGCCGACCACTCATCGGCAGTGTAGCCGTAGGGAGGACTTTCCTTTATGGTCTTGGGATTGTGCGAATTGGCGTACAACTCGGTGTAGTAATCGTAATCGACGTCGCGCGCGCTGGATGGATCCACGTGCACCCCCTCTTTCGAGAGCATTTTTACCAGCTCTCCCTGGCTCGTCTTGTCGCTAGAATTGTCTGCATTGCTCGGGTTGTAGATTATGGTTATCTGGGCATCGTCAAAATCCACGGCCGCTTTTATCACGGCGCCGAGAAGCATGAGCCGGTACTGCAGACGCGCTGAGTGTGGGAGATCCAACAGCTCCGCTTTCTTCAGATTTGAGAAGGTGACTTTCCTCACCATCCGGTACGGCATGCGGTACTGCTTCCCTTCCTCGATGACATAAGGGCCTACCCCCGAGCCCGTCTTGGCTCCGTTGCTGCCTGTTCCAATGGGTGCATCTCTTCTGTCCATCACTTGACACCGCTGCTTTTCTGCCCTTCGGGCTTCTCAATGCTGAAGTTTGCCACAGGCTTGCCGCCGTTTACCGGCAGGGCGAAGTAATCCTTCAGGTTGCCGTAGGTCTTCCAGTATGCCTTGGACGATTCAAGCTGCTTTGGATTCCTGATATACTTGTCCTTTGAGTATGTCCAGCCCGGATGGGTCCTCTGCCATTCGCTGGCAGGCGTGCTGTACTGCTTCTGTATCTTGTCCCTGTAGATCTCGGGGAAGATGTTGAATGTGCAGAACGGCAGCACCTCGCCGTCGGGCATCGCGTAATGGACGGCGCATTTCTCGACTCGGCGCACATCGTAGTTGTACTCGTCCTGGAAGTGCATCATGCCGAGGAACAGGGTCTTCATGTGGAACTTGCCCATGACTGAAAAATCGTGCTTCAGGAATATGGATTTGAGCAGTTCGGTGAAGTTTATGCTCTTCGGCTGCTTTGCCGAGTCTATGAACTTTCCAAGTCCGAGCAGCGCCTTCATGGCTATGGCCTTTCTCGCGAGCCTGCCCTTGCCTTTCATCTCAATTGTGGTGTTGTTGATGTACTCGAAAAGCCCCTGCACGTCCACGAATTCTGTGAGCGGAATTATCCTGCCGTCTGAATCTATGAACAGGTAGCAGGCGGCGCCGCAGGCGAAATGCACCGAAAGATCGTATTTGTATTCTCCGGTCAGCGATTCTATGAACTTGTTTATGCTGCCGACGTATGGAACCGAGAACCAGTCATCCTTCTTTATCACACCATTCGTCTGCTGCTCTATGAGCTTTATCGCGCTCGGTATGGTTATTCTTTGCTTCTCCCTCATTCCGGTCGGCATGCGCCCCACGAGCGATACTGGCTGGAAGTTCACTGCTCTCACCACATCGAGATTGTTGATCGCAAAATTTATCGTGGCGCCGAGCTCGTGCTCGTTCATGGTCCTTATCACCGTAGGTACGAGCACTATGCCCAATTTCGACTTTCTCGCTGCGTTGAGTATCATGGGTATTTCCCAGTGGTTCTTCGGGTTCGTCCTCTTCGACACTCCGTCGAAGCTCATGTAAAGCGTGCTTGTGCCTGCGTGCTTCAGCTCGTAGGCAAGATCGGGATTGAGGCCGATGTTTATGCCGGTCGTGTTGAGCTGGACCTGGTCGAAGCCCTCCTCTTTCGCCATCTTCACTATGTCGACTATCTGCGGGTGCATGGTCGGCTCGCCGCCGGTTATCTGTATCGCGTTCGTCGATATGGGCTTCTGGTTCTTCAGGCTCTTGAACATCTTCCTTATTTCATCGAGGTTCGGCTCGTATATCGGCTCGCCCTCTTTCGCAAAGAAGAAGCAGTACCAGCATGAGAGGTGGCATCTGTTGGTCACGACGACGTTCGCAAGGCCGGTGTGCGTCTGATGGCGCTCACACATGCCGCAATCGAACGGGCAATTGGCGCCCTTCGTCTTTGTCGTATAGTTGGGATTGTCGAAGCCGCGGCCTGCATAGTCGTACTTCTTCATCTTCATGTACATGTCGTAGTCTTCCCAGTACTTCTCGACGGTAAGCCCGTGCTCCGGGCAGCTCTTCCTTATCATCACGTTGTCTCCGTCCTTGTAGATTATGCCCTCTATGAGCAGCTTGCACTCCGGGCACACGGTTGTGGTCCTGTCTATCACCGGCATGCCTTCCATCTCCGCGACGGTCCTGTGGTATGGGGCGAGCACCGGATCTACAATGGGGGATGCATGCTTCACGCTCGCCGAATCTTCCGCGCCTTCGACGGCATACACGCTATCCTGGCTGCTCATCGCTTACACTCCTTGTTTTTGCGTTTTGAAGGTATTTTAAACCTATCTGCCCGATTTTTTACTTTCGTTCGTGAATTGCATCGATGCGTATGGCACTTCAGAGGGGTTTCAGTTTTCTCTCCATCTGGCCACATAACGTGCGATGAAAAGGTACACGACCGTCTCTGCAAGAAGTATGACGAGCATTAACCATGACATTGGCTCTAAACCGAATAATCCTTGCTCCAGCACCGCTGCGGGAGTGGAAGGCAGGATCGCAAGAACGAAAAGCACGCTCTTCGGTATGTAGGTGTATGGGTAGAATGTAGGCGCTATTACCGTCAACAGCGTCGATAGCATCATCGATATCGCCCACGATTTCCTCGTGTATTTTACAAAACTGAGTATGGAGAATACTAGGGATAGAGTTGCGACGGTGACAAGAATGCACACTGCCATGGTCATCACCAGATTGTATGGGGTCAGTAGGTGGTAGGACATATCCAATGCCAAGTACAGCAGTATGCTGGGTATCGACCATTCGAAGCTGCCCAGCATTTCTCCGAACATGTAATCCAATGGCCCGGTCTTTGTGGCGATTATGAGATCCTGATGCCGGTCGTCCAATCTGAACTGCGTGAGCTCTCCGGCTGACTGTATGCTGTTGGTGACCATCATTGACACCAGACCCCCTGCAAGAGCGTAGGGCAGCAGTTCGCCGTGGGAAAGCACCCCGACGACAAAAAGAAGCGATAGTGGAAGGCATAGGTTGGCGATGATGTAATAGTAGCTGGACTTGATTGCAGCAAGCCCGGTGAACCAACCATGCGCTAGTATATATCTAATATTCAAGTTCAACGCCCCTTTTTATGAAAAGATCGTCCAGAGTTATGGGTTTTATTATGTCGCCGACCATTACTGACGCCTCTGCTTCGTTTTTCCCGATGTATGAGATGTATGTATTGCCCACCTTGTACGAATGGCTTTTCTTCTTGGTGCTTTCGACTCTTACCTTCCCTTTGAAAGGCTTGAGCAGATCCCCCACCTTTCCCTGCGAGAGTATCTTGCCCTTGTCCATCATGAGCACATCGTCCGAAAGGGCCTGCGCCTCTTCCATGTAGTGCGTGGTCAATATGACCTGGCCTTTTATGGCTTTTATGGCAGACCACACCTCTATCCTTGATAATGGATCAAGCCCGGTTGTTGGCTCGTCTAAGAACACCACATCGGATTTCGATGCGATGGCCATGGCCACGAATATCTTCCTTTTCATGCCGCCTGAAAGCTCGTCTGATATCTTTTCCCTCACTTTCCAGAGGCCGACCGTCTTGATCGCCTTTTCTGCGGCTTCTTTCGCTTCGGACATTCGCATGCGCCTTGCCGAAAGATACAGTACAACGTTGTCCAATGGACTGAGGTAATTTATCGGCTTCGATTCCTGGGGTATGCTAACAATGATATTCCTGACATCCTGCGCGGCTTTTACCACATCAAGCCCGTTTATCGAAGCGGTACCTGAGGTCGGAAGGAGCTGCGTTGACAGTATTCTCAAAAGCGTGGTCTTGCCCGCGCCGTTCCTCCCTATTATCGACGTCGTTTTCTTATTGAGTGTGAAGTTGACGCCGTCTAAAGCAAGAGTGCCGTCCTTGTAGCGTTTTGTTATCGCTCTCGCTTCTATCATCGCATCCACTGCGTTTTCGAAGTACGATTTATTATGGGTTTTCACGGGTCAGACGCTTATGCCGAAGACGTGGCGTATCAGCATGCCGATGATGAAGAGTATTATGGCTGTCGCGAACATTATGCCGGCCAGTTCGGTGAAATCTTTTTTGAAGTTGCTGCCGGTCATTATGGAGTTGTACCAGCTCACCGATGCTATTATCAGCACGCAAAGCGCTATCGACGATGCCATGGCTGTGAACATCGTGCTGGTCAGGAAGTAGGGCGCGGCGAGCACCAGAGTGCTCAAGAAGTACGATGCTCCGGTGTATCCGGCTGCGGTAAATGGCGAGCCCTTGAATCCCTGTTTCGCCTGCAGGTATGCTGCAGAGGCCATCGAGATCGATGCTGCTGCTCCGGCGATTATTCCGGCAAGGCCCGTGAGGATTGTTGAGTGGTACACCCCCAACGATCCCGTGTATATGGCGGTCACCTCAACCAACGCATCGGCGAGCCCGAGCACTATGAACGAGACGTATTTTATGTACGAATCTTGGATCTGGTCCGCGAACGCCTTTTCGTGTGACTCTTCGTCCTTGATTATCATTTCGAGGAGCTTCTTGTCCTTGCTCGGTATCAAAGCCCTCAACGAGCTGTAGTTTTTGACTGCGTCCCCTTCGGTACTTTCGAGATATTTCACTACGAACGCCGCTCCGAGCAGATGCCGAAGGAAAAGCAGTGTGTAGACTTTGGCGTAGTCGGGGCGTACGGACTCGTATTTGCAGTATCTGCCCCAGAACAGGTAATGCTTATGTTCGGTTGCCGCTAGCTTCGAGAATATTTCGCAGAGCTTCTTGTCTTTTCCCATGTGCGAGAGCTTCGAATATATCGTGTAATCGGTTAGCTCTCCCTTGCGCCCTTCGATTGCTGCCTCTTCAAGAGATTTTTTGGGTGACAATTGCTCACTGCGTTCGATTAACATGCACAGGCAGTTATTAAATCATTGCAGCGGATCAGCCGACAAACTTGAATCGGGGTATTCGCTTGCCTTCGACCACGACCGTTTCCAGGAACATCTTCTTTGGCCGTATCCATATCGCGTTATTGCCGAATTCCTTGCTTTTGTAGAGCGCTTGGTACATGACAAACTCCTCTCTAGGATTCTCGCTGTGCCGTGCCACCCCCAGGACTTTGTAGAAATTGCCTTTGTAATGCTGGTATTTCCCTATCTTTATTGTCCTTGCGATGCAACCACTATTCGATGCCGAAGGTGTACTTGATCTGTTTTATCAGGCCGCCCCCTTTTGGCTTCTTCATGTCTTCGGCTTCATCCTCATCCTCTTCCTTTTCGGCTTTGGCCTTTGCGCGGGCCGGCCTCTTCAGCACGCTTATGCCCGAATTCAGCACGCCGAATGCGCTCTTGCCCATCTCGGCTATGCCCATGCTCTGTTCCGGTTCCTCCTCGTCAGACGGTTCGGGAGTCGAACCGAGCCAGCCGCGCATTATGTTTGCCGCGCTTGCCTTGCTGAACTCGTCGTCGTCCATGATTATGATGTTCGCCCTTGCCTTCCTGGCTTTCGATGCGTCGGCCTGCGTGCTGCACACCACAGCCCTGAGCTTGTTGGTCTTGTTCGCCGCTATGTTGGCCTCTAGCGGCTTCGTGGTCAGAAGAAGGGTGAGATCGTAGCCGTAATCCAGGCCCTCCGCCGCCTGGCCTATGAGGTCGGTGTAGTCGTCGGAGCCATGCTCGGCCATTATGGCGGTGTTGCCTGCGGCGTTTATCGCGTTTGCCATCGCAATGCCGTGGGATTCGTTCTCGCTTAGAATGTAGGCCTTCATGTCATCCACCTCTGACAACCTTTATTACCGATTTTGTGTATTTATATCTTCTGCAGATTGATACCTGCGGAGTGCGCGATGCAGTTAGGTTTCCCGTTCTGTCGGTGCATTTCACCGTGTTCGGGAAGGCCGCGCTGTTAGTAAAGGATTATTAATCTTCTCGTGTTGAGAGTATATTGAGGTTTTATGAGAGGAAGAGACGCACTAACCACGTGCGAGTCTTGCGGCAGGAAGGTTCCGAGGAACAAGGCCGTAATAGACGAGAGGGCGACCACCTTCAGCACGGACACCCACACACCACAGGATGTGAGGTTCTTTGAGAGGAGGAAGGTCTACTACTGCATAAGCTGCGCAAAGCACAAGGGCATTTTCGAGAAGCTTAAGAGGAAGGCTATTGAGAGAGCCAACAAGATGGTCTGATGGTGGAAGCGGAGGATCTGCTGATCTTCAAGCTCAGAGAGAAAGGCAAAAATCCGTCCGCAGTCGAAAAACCACAGACCGGTGAAGCAGCGATGGCCGAGCCGAAGGCAGAGGCCGCGCCGCAGCAAAAGCCGCAAGTTTTTGATACTGCAGCAGCAAGGAAGCCTGCGTTAGAACAGGAGCCTGTGAAAGCCAAGGATTCGGAATTCTCGTTCACCAATTTCTTTGGGGTCAAAAAGAAGGAAGCAGTCAAGCCGCAGGAAGCACAGGTGCAGCAGACGATTGAGGAACCCGCAAATTACACGGCACAGACGGAGGCAGCTCCGGAAAGATACGAAAAGACAACGGGCAGAGAGCTCGAAGAGGCGAAGGGTAAGTTCTGCGCGTGGCATCCGTGGAGGCCGGCGTATGCGATCTGCGACTTCTGCCATAAGCCCTACTGCTATGAGGATACCGTCGAATTCAGCAGGGGCTACTACTGCCTAGAGGATATTGACAAGATTTCGGAGAACTACGCCCAGGAACTCTATGCCAGCTACAGCGGCATAGGCTTCATAGCTGCGGGGCTGTTCATGTTCGCGTTCATAGCGTTCGTGTTTTTCGCGAGCGGCCAGCTTGCATACATATTCAACTCGATAATGTCGATAGGATGGCCGGCATTCGTGGCGAACATTAATTACAGCTACGGCAGTGCCCTGCTCGGCCTGGTGATAACGGTGACGGGCGTGCTCTCCGCAGTGCTTATAGTCATACAGTCCAACAAGGGTTTCACGGTGGGCCTGGTAGCGGGCCTGGCCGAGACCGTGCTTTTCAGCTACCAGTTCCTGAGCAGCGGATTGCTGTACATGGCGATGATCAGCGCCATGGGATTGGTCGCGCTCATGCTGTTGGCGTATTCGAAGGTCTCATACGAAGTGCCAGAGCAATTGATCTCCGAAAAGTCGATATATCACAGTGCAGTCGTGACTGGAGGGGGCACGTCAAACTCGCTCAGCTTCTGATTAGCGAACTGCGGTCGGTCATTCCAGCTTGATGACTTCGCCTATCTTCGGAGAATAAGCTTCAAATCCTTCCAGTTTCAGGTTTTCCGCGAAGTCGGTTGTGTTCTGCTCGTCGCCGTGCATGCATATAACCACGCGCGGCGATGACAGCTTTACATACTTGTACAGGTCGTCCTTGCCCGCGTGCGCCGATAGGTCGTAGTAGACCGTCGGCGTGTTTATCTTCACCGGGTGCTCGTCTATGGTCACGACGCCCTTGTCGAGAAGCGTTCTTCCGTTCGTCCCGGCGACCTGGTATCCGGTTATCAGTATCTTCGAATTCTTGTTCAGCTTCGTTATGTAGCTGAGCACCGGGCCTCCGTTCAGCATCCCGGCAGTCGTCAGGATTATGGACGGCTCGTTCAGCACATCTTTCCTGTGCCTCTTGTCCTTTATCATCATGCACTCCTCGACGGCCTTCGACAGTACGCCGTCATGCCTTATGAAATCAGGGTGTTTGAGTATTATCGAAGTCGCGGCTCTTGCCATGCCGTCCACGAACGTTGCGGGCGTGAGCCTGTGCCTGTAAAGTATCGAGAGTATCTCCTGGCTCCTGCCCACGGCGAAGACCGGCACCAGTGCAGTTCCGCCGTTGTCGAGAGTTTCCCTCACATTCTCCACAAAATCCTTTATCAGCTTGTTCCGGTCAGGGTGTTCCCTTGTCGCGTAGGTCGACTCGGTTATGAGCACGTCTGATTTGACTACCTCCGCGCCCTTGTGCAGGTACTGCGGCACCATCTTGAAGTCGCCGGTGTAGACAACGCGCCTGTTCTCCTTCGCTTTCGTCCTTTCTATGAGGGTTATTGCACTGCCGCTCACGTGGCCGGCATCATGCATCTCTATCCCGAAGTTGCCGAGCTCGTTCCTTGAGTGGTAGTCCATGTTTATGTACCTGTTCATGAAGCTCGAGATCTGGCGCTTGTGGAACCTTGGCTGCAGATGCTCCTTCCTGGCTATCTCCAGAGAGTCGTCGAGGAGGAGCTCTGATAGCTTCAGCGTTGGTGCGGTGCCGAAGGTTGGCACGAGCTCGTTGTTGTAGATTGTGGGCACTGCGCCGCTGTGATCGAGATGGGCGTGGCTGAGCACTATTCCATCGACACGCGGGGCAGGGAGCGGGTATTCCTGTTTTATTCCCAGCTTCACGCCATGGTCGAGCATCAGGCTCTTGCCGTCTTGTAATAGGACTGCGGACTTTCCGACCTCACGCGCTCCGCCCAAAAAGGTTAGTAGCATCAATAATTACCATTGCATTTGCTAAAATGAACATATTGACTGTCGCTTACGGGTAACGGATTGCCATCCAAAAACTAAAATACTTTCTATTGCGCGCCTTGCCCGCGCCGTTTGCCCGGTCTTGGATTGACCGTTCGTATCGTGGAGAGCCCCTAAAGCTGATAAAGCTAATAAATATGTTTGTTTCTTAGTAGTAGTGATTCAATGCCTGACGAGGTAAATTTTGTTGATATTGTTGCTCTGAGCAGGATAACCCCAGACACCTATGCGGAAAAATTCGGAGGCATGATAAACTCCTCGTTCTTCGACGCTTCGAACATACTGGCAACGCTGAGGCAGAAGGGCCTCGTGGATTTCACCACGTCGTTCCCGGGACAGAGTGCGGTGACCGTGACCGATCTCGGAAAGAAGCTGCTGAGCGACGCGGCTGCAAGTGCAGCCGTCGAATTCGGGCACCTTGACTATGAGATACTGATGCAGCTCTCTAACGGCAAGCGCAGCATACAGGACCTTAGCGGCGGCATAAACATAAGGCCGACCGACCTGGCGATGCACCTCTACAAGCTGGGGCAGCAGCAGTACATCACTTACGAATTCAGGAATGGCATGGTCACGCTGACGCTTACCGAGAAGGGATTTGTGCAGGCTAAAAGCGGGATGCCGCAGGCGCAGGAGGAGCAGGCCGCGCAGCCGGCAGATCCACAGCAGCAGGCGCCAGCGATGCCTCCCGGCGTTGCCATGCAGCAGAACCAGCAGCTAGGCGCGGTGACCATCAAGCCGACTGCAGGCGCTAAGCAGGCTGCAGCTCCAACAAACGCTCCCGGTCAGACCGTAGACATAAACCAGCTAGAGGCGAACATAAAGAAGGCGAAGATGAAGAAGCTCTATGTGATGGTCGCGGTTGTTGCGGTGGTGATAATCGCGGTTGCGGCTGCGTTTATGCTGAAGTTGGTCCGGCTTTGAGCAAACGGCAGATATCGGTGCGTGCATGACCTTGTTAGACTACATGGAGGCTTACCAAATCTTGGAAAAGTACGGGATACGCAGCATCGAAAGCAGCTATGTGAAAAGCGCTGAAGAGGCCGTGGGATTCTCGAAGAGCAGGAGCATAGTGCTCAAGGTTATATCGCAGAATGCGATGCATAAGTCAAAGAGCGGCCTCGTGGCGCTTGACCTCAATTCTCCAGAAAAGATAAAGAAGACTTACGCGGATCTGGAGAAGAAGGCGCAGGAATTCGCGCCCTTCAAGATACTTGCGCAGGTGATGGCCAAGAAGGGCATCGAGATAATAATCGGTGGCAACACTGATCCGCAGTTCGGGAAGCTGATACTCATAGGCCTTGGAGGCATATACGTGGAGACCTTCAAGGATGCAGCCAGCAGGGTCTGCCCGATAAGCAGCTACGATGCAAAGGAGATGCTTCTGCAGCTCAAGTCGCACAGCGTGATCGCTCCGACCCCGGAAGCTGAAAAGAGGGTGGTCGACCTTCTGCTGAAGGCCTCGAAGATGTTCTTCGAAACGAAAATAAACGAGCTGGACCTCAACCCAGTCATAATAAACGAGAATGGATACGAGGCCGTTGATATCAGGATGATAGATTAACGCATGATCTTTATGCCCGAAAACAAAAAGTACGCAAATCTCGAAAGCATAATACACCCGAGATCTGTTGCGGTGATAGGTGCATCGGAAAACCCGGACAAGGTAGGGCACATAATAATGGGCAACTACGTTGACGGAGGCTTTCCGGGAAAGTTGTATCCGGTAAACATAAACAGCACTGGCACCATCATGGGCATCAAGTCCTACAAGAGCGTCCTTGATGTGAAGGCCGAGGTGGATCTCGCGGTCATAGCCGTGCCTGCTGCGATAGTGCCGGCGGTGCTGGACGAATGCGGAAGGGCCGGAGTGAAGGGCGTTGTGATCGTGAGCGGAGGCTTCGCCGAAGTCGGGAATGTTGATCTGCAGAACGAGGTTGAAAAGGTCGCGAAGAGGTACCCGATGCCCGTGATAGGCCCCAATTGCCTGGGCATCATGGATCCGAGGTCTAGGAACAATACGCTGTTTCTGCCCTCCTTCAAGATAGACAAGCCAAAAATAGGCGGCATAAGTTTCGCGTCTCAGAGCGGCGCAGTCGGAAGTTCCGTATTGGATATGATAAACCATGAGGGCTTCGGCCTTGCGCGCTTCATCTCCTACGGCAACGCGGTGGTCGTTGATGAAGTCGATATATTGAATTACCTCATGCACGACAAGGAGACGAAGGTCATAGTCTTCTACATAGAGGGCGTGAAGAGGGGCAAGGAATTCATGGAGGTAGCAAGAGAAGTGACGAAGATAAAACCAGTCGTGATAATAAAGGGAGGCATAACCGAAGCGGGAGCGGGAGCGGCGCACTCGCACACTGCTGCCCTGACCGGCAGCTACCAAGCCTATGAAGCGGTGTTCAGGCAGTGCGGATTCTCTATCGCAAGCGATTTGAAGGATTTACTGAACTTTGCAAAGATATTCAGCACTCAGCCATTGGCCACTGGCAATAGGATTGCCATAGTCACCAACGGAGGGGGCACAGGAG
This sequence comes from uncultured Microcaldota archaeon, assembly GCA_903858385.1. GTDB lineage: Archaea > Micrarchaeota > Micrarchaeia > Micrarchaeales > Micrarchaeaceae > CAIOIN01. The sequence goes on from CAIOIN010000030.1 coordinate 15,109, forward strand.
TCATTACGACAGACGCTTTGTACAAGAGCGGCCTGAAATTGGCCACTCTTTCGAAGGATTCTGAGACATCGCTGAGGAAGGTGATGCCTTCGATAGTGAACATAAGGCTGCCGCTGGACCTTGCGGGTGACGCTGATGACAAGAGGTTCGGCGACGCACTCAACGCAGTCGAGAATGACGATAATGTCGATGCAATAGTGACCATAGCGCTCTTCCAGACTCCGGGAGCCGATTCGAAGCTTGCTGAAAGCCTGATACATTTCGGCACGCAGATGAAGAAGCCGATGGTCGTGATAAGCATGGGCGGCAGCTTCACGCAGGCGCACAAAGCGATAATGGAAAGCGCGGGACTGCCGGTTTACGGTTCACCGTCCGAGGCAGCAAGCTCCCTTGTGGCATTGATAGACTATTCGAAATACAGAGGCAAGATCTTATGATAAAGATCACCAAAAGCATAGAGAAAGTGTTGGAGAGGGATGCCAAAGTAATATTTTCGATGAAGAGGGTGCCGTACCCGTTCGTTGCGGACCACGGCGATGGCGACTACGTCTACGACATCGCGGGAAACAAGTTCATAGACTTCACAAGCTTCATTTCCGTTTACAATCTGGGTGAGGACGGGCGCATCGCATCGAGGAAGGCGGCCAAGGCGCAGATCGACAAGATGATGCATGCGGCGTTCACCGATTTCTATGCCGAACTGCCGGTGAGATTCGCCGAGAAGCTCGTAACGATGTTCCCGAAGGGCTTCGGCCGCGTCTTCTTCTCAAATTCCGGCACAGAGGCGAACGAGGCGGCGTTGAAATTCGCGAAGATGTTCACGAAAAGGCAGTATGTGATAGGCTTCTACGGGGCATTCCATGGAAGAAGCTACGGCTCGTTGGGCGTGACCGCATCAAGCAAGACGCAGCGTGCCCATTTCGGACCGTTCAACTCGGTGATTCATGCGCCTTATCCGTATCCGTACAGGTTCCCTTATGGCGATGCGAACGAGTGCGCGAGGTTCTGCATCTCTTACCTGAGGGACACGATACTCGAGAGGGATGTGGATCCGGAGGAGGTGGCTGCGATAATGATAGAGCCGATACAGGGAGAGGGAGGCTACGTGGTGCCGCCCAAGCTGTTCATGAAGGAGCTTAGGAAGCTCGCGAGCGAGCACGGCATACTGCTTATTGCGGATGAAGTGCAGTCGGGATACATGAGAACAGGGAAGTTCCTGGCACTCGATAACTTTGGCGTTGAGGCAGACATTTATACGATGGCAAAGGCACTAGGAGGAGGACTTCCGTTGGGTGCAACAATCGCAAGGAGCTCGTTGGGGGACATCCCGAGAGGCTCGCATGGCACGACTTTCGGCGGCAACCTGCCTGAGATAGCTTCTGCGGAGGCTGCCTTGGATTACGTTAAGAGGAACATGAAGAGCCTGCAGTCGAACGTCAAGAAGAAGGGCAAAATGATCACTGACAGGCTCAATGAGATGAAAGACGATTATGAGATTGTCGGAGATGTCAGAGGCATGGGCATGATGATAGGAGTCGAGCTTGTTAAGGACAAGGACAGCAAGATTCCGGCAATCAGGGAGAGCGATGACGTGCTGGTTGAGGCTTTCAGGAACGGACTGCTACTGCTCCCATGCGGCAAATCAAGCATCAGGATAATCCCGCCGATCACATCAACCGAAGCAGACCTGACAAAGGGCCTGGACATGTTCGAAGATGCAATAAAGAAGATCGATGCCCAGAAAAGAAATTGAGATCATCCTTTTTTTGACTTTGAGGCGAGCATCTCGCTTCCTGCGCCTTCCAACTGTATTCTTGCGACATCCTGCTTCCTCCTGAAGCCGTTGAGTATCGCCTCTGCGAACCGTAGGCTCCTCGTGCTGTCGTATATGAGCCTCATCTTGCTGAAATAGAACTCTGCTTTTTTGACATTGTCGTTACGCAATTCTTCGAGTATCTCCCTTTTGAGCTCACCCATCACATCCATCAGGCCCAACAGGTAGGCTTCTGCTTCCACACCCACTTCCTTGATGGATGGCACCGTCTCCTTCGTCTTTATCCCGTAGAATATCGTGGCTTCCGCGTATTCCTGGTACGCCTGCCTCGAATAATACTCGAATTTCGTGTCTGACTTGTTCAGCTTCTTTACACCAGTGTATGCCGCTCTTATCATCTTGGCAGCGCCCTTCGCGTCGTTGTTGTGCAGCATTGTTATCGCGCTAGCGGAATCGCGTATGATTCCCCTGCTCACGTCCGTCACGCTGTCGAATTCCTTCTGCTTCGCAGTGAGGTACTTAGACGTCTCCCTTATCTCGCTTTGTATTTTTTCCATGATATCATGCCACGTTTCTCCCATGCCAGAACAGGTATTGCTGCGCGTACCCGCAATAGTCCCTAAACCTCTCGTTGGCGAACTTGCGCAGATCCTTTATCTTCATGTCCTTTCCTTGAAATATACTCTCTCCATAGTCCTTTTAACCCAAACGTCTATTGGAAACGCTTCGAGTTTTCCGTACCCCATGAGTGCTATGCAATCAGCTACTTTGTCGCCCACGCCTTTTATCTCCATCAGCTCCTCTTTCAATGAATCGTAGTCGTGTCTGCCTATTTTGTCTAGGTCCATGCTGCTCGAACAATATTCTGCAGCCTCTTTCAGGTATCTTGCCCGAAAACCCGCACCGCATTCCATGAATTCTTTGATGGTGACCTCTGCAAGATCCGCAGTTGTTGGAAAACTCTTTGCCACGACGTTGCCGTTGTCGTCAAGTATGTCTTGCCCGAATCTTTCGACGATACTTTTTGTTATTTTTCGTATGCGCTTCACGTTGTTGTATTGGGAGATTATGAAGCACACGGTCGTCTCCCACGGATTGTTGAGCGTGACGTGCATGCCATCATATTTCTTGATTGCATGCTCCATGAAGCTGTCGGTTGCTATGATTGCGTATATCTTTTCCATGTCGTCATTGAGTCTCAGCCTGGCAATCACCTCTTTCTTCAGGCCAGCGTTGCCGCCGGTTATGATGAGCTTGCCTTTCCTCGAATCGCCGAAAAATCTTACTTTCACCAGGGTTCGGCCTGCAGGATAAGTGAGTGTCCTTTCCCCGTGGTTGTAATCCCCGAAGAAGGTCAAAGGATTTGCCGATTCAAAGGTGTGGCGCAGATCGAAGTGCGTGGTTGTTATCTGGCTGGTGCGCTCCTGTGCCAATTCATCTACCTTACGCCTTCACGAAATTCATAGGATTGAACGCAAATTTCTCCTCCATGAACGGCAGTACCTTTTCTACAGGCATGCGCACCTGGGATCGGTCGTCTCTGCTGCGCACGGTCACAGTGCCGTAATCCTTCGATTCCTTGTTCACAGAATCAAAATCGACGGTTATGCAGTATGGCGTGCCGACCTCGTCCATTCTGGCGTACTTCTTTCCGATCGAGCCGGATTCGTCGGCAAATATCTTGAAGCGCGATTTTAGCATGACGCGCAGCTTGGCTGTTGCCTTCTCGATCTCCGGATCCTTTTGCAATGAAAACACCGCGGCCTGATAAGGCGCCATTATCGCGGGAAGACTGAGTAGGGATCTTTCACCGTCCTTCTTATAGAAGACATCGATTAGCATCCACACGTTCCGGTCTACCCCGAAACTTAGCTCCAGCACGTTCGGCATTATCCTCTTGCCGTCGATTGATACGGACAGATCCTGGTTGGAACCCTTTGTATGCGAGGTTAGATCGTAGTCGCCCCTGTAGTGGAGGCCGCCGACTTCCTTGAATCCGCCCCAGCTTTCGATGTTCACTTCGAGGTCCATGTGGATTTTGTTGTAGAATGCCTTGTCCTCGCCGCCCTTCTCGAAGAACCTGAATTTCTCTTCGGGAACTTGGAGCACCTTGGTGTAGAATGTGTGTATAAGTGCCATGTGGTATCCGTAGAATTCGGGCACCGTGCCGTCGCTGACCAGCTCGCTTATCTTTTTCTTCTCCATCGTCCCTTTCTTGTAGGTGACGACGTTAACGGTTGGATTGTCGATGTAATTCGTGTCCACTTTCCACGTGGCTGGATCAAAGAATATCTGTAATTCGGCCTGCGTCAGCTCTCGCATTCTGTAAAGCCCTTGTCTTGGCGATATCTCGTTGCGGTATGCCTTGCCTATGAGCGCTATGCCCATCGGAAGAGCCCTTCTCCGGATGTTGAATTCCCTGAAGAAGTTCAGATACGCTGATTGCGCTGTCTCCGGCCTGAGGTAGCTCTTGTCCGTCTTTTCCGGGCCTAGATACAGGTCCATCATCATGTTGAATGCTTTTGATTTAGACAGCTGGCCCTTGCACTTGGGGCATTTTGTGCCGTGCTCCTGCACCGCCTTGTCTATTTCGTCCGGAGTCGCACCCTCTGAAACTTCGACCTTCGCATCGGCAAGAAGCACGTCGGCGCGGTAATACGCATGGCACTTAGTGCAGCTTATTATCACGTCGTTGAACCTCTCAGCATGGCCCGATGAGATGAGCGGCTTCTCTGGTAGTATCGTAGACCCTTCAATCAAGTAGTAGTTGTCGCTAGACTCAACGAAGAACGAGAGCCAGGTGTTCTCGAACCTTCTCTTCAGGAGCGTCCCAAGATGGCCGTAATCGTATATGCCGGCAAGGCCGCCGTATATCTCGGCGCTCTGCCAGAAGAGGCCCCTGCTTTTTGCCAGTGCAAACAGATCATCAATGTTCATGGAAATGCCTTTGTCTTGGTGAAAACTAGACTGGTATAGTTATCATCAAAGAGTTTATTATAATTGTGTGCACTATTCATTATCGGTGCTATTCTGGCAGAATTGACGTTCGAGCAGCAGAGGGAAAAGGCCTTCAGCAAGACGAAGAGCGAGATAACTGAAGCGTACGCCAACGAGGAGTACGCGCTGATGCAGGCGATAAACGCCTACCTTGAGACCTCGAAATCCTACAATCTGATGTACGAGCGCCTTTCCGAGTGGTACGGCATATACTACCCGGAGGTGAAGGTCGCCGACCAGGAGAAGCTCGCAGAGCTTGCGCTCGTTCTGAACGACAGGAGCAAGCTCAGCAAGGAGGCCATTAACGCGGTCTTGAAGGATGACAGGAAGAGCGCGGAGGTATTCGAAAAAGCATCATCTTCGATGGGAAGGCAGATGAACCAGAACGAGATGAAGGCATTGATCGGCTTCGCAAGGCTGAGCAAGGACGCGAAGGAGGCTCTGGACGAGCTTGACAGCTACATGAAAGGAGCATCGAACCGAGTGATGCCCAATATCACTTATCTCACTGATGAGAAGATCGCGGCTGAGCTGCTGAGCAAGGCAGGCTCTCTTGAGAGGCTTGCGACGATGCCCGCTAGCACATTGCAGCTGTTGGGCGCAGAGAAGGCGCTGTTCAAGCACCTCAAGTTCGGGAGCAAGCCGCCGAAGTACGGGGTTCTGTTCAAACTGGAGAGGATAGGCGGCGCGAAGCGCGAATTGAGGGGCAGGATTGCCAGGATATACGCCACGAAGATAAGCATCGCCTCCAGGGCCGATGCCTTCTCGAAGAGGTTCATAGCCAAGGAGTTGAAGGAGGCAATAGAGAAGAGCATAAGGAACATGAAGACCGGAAAGAGCAAGCCGGCAGCTACCGTAAGGGATAACAGGCCGCAGCAGGCTCCGAGGAAGGAGTGGAGCAGCAGCGGCGACAAGAACAGGAAGAGCACCTGGAACGACAGGCCGCCATCACAGAGAGGCCCATCCGCAAGGTTCAAGCCCCACGAAAGGCGCAGCAATTTCAAGCGTTTCAGGAATTAGGGGTATTTTGGGTATTCCCCCTTCGGTGCCTCGGTGCCGGTAATGCACCAGAGGAAAGACAAAGGTATTAATAGATTTTTCGCCTAAATAGTATCGCTGTTTGTCACTGCTTTTATGCTTGTGAGCTTATGGTAACCGTTTACGATGTGAAGGCTTCAGACGTTATAATCCTTGCAGCTGAGAGGCTGCACGACAAGCTGAAGAAGCCTGCCTACATGGATTTCGTCAAGTCAGGCTCTGGAAGGGAAAGGCTTCCGAGCGACCCGAACTTCTGGTACGTCAGGAGCGCCTCGATACTGAGGCAGGTCTACATGAACGGGCCCGTGGGCGTTTCGCGCCTTAGGACCAAGTACGGAAAGAAACAAGAACACGTAGTGCACCGCAAGCACCATGTACGGGCTGGAGGCAGCATCATACGGGATTCGATGATTGAGCTTGAGAAGGCTGGCTATGTGAAGAACACCAAGGCGGGAAGGATCATAACCCCCTCGGGCAAGTCTTTCATGGACAAGATATGCAAAGAGGTCAGCAGCAAGCAGTAAGGAGGTACTTGCAATGGCTGAAGAGGACGAAGAACAGAGATACCAGAAGGAAATGAGAAAGAGAGTAACAGAAGCGATGAGGAAGCAGCAGATAGATCAGCAGAAGAAGGAGATACTGCGGCAGTTCCTCGAACCAAACGCTTATGAAAGAATGATGAACATAAGGGTCTCGAACCCGGAGCTGTACGATCAGCTGGTCGGGGTGATCGTGAACCTTGTGCAGACCAACAGGGTCACAGGGAAGGTATCGGAAGCACAGTTGAAGTCAATACTTGAAAAAGTGTCGTATAAAAAGGAGCCAACAATCGCGTTTAAGCATAAGTAGTGTGTTGTATGTCGAAGAAATCAAGGAATTTCAAGATGATGCTGGGGAACAGGATCAAGCGCGCCAGGAGGCTGCCAATTCTTGCATAGCTCAGGACCCACAGGAAGCTCCAATCCAACCTGTTCGGCAGGGACTGGAGGAGAAGCAAACTAAAGCTCGACGTGAATTAAATGCAAAACCGATTGATAACGATAAACATACGAAGGTACCTCTCGACGCAGCCTAGGACGAAGAGGATAAACAAGAACGTCAAGTTCCTTATCGAGCGCGTTGCGCACCTGACCAAGGTAGACCCGGACAATGTCAAGATCGACCAGGGCCTGAACACGCTGATCTTCAAGAAGTACTCCAAGAGCATGGTGCCGATGACGGTCAATGTCAGCATAGACAACGGCCGCGCCACGGTTACGCAGTTTGTCGAGAAAGCGGCAAAGAAGGAGGCTCCGAAGGCTGCAGCCGTGAAGGAACCTGCGAAGAAGGCCGCAGAGGCAAAGAAGTAATATTAGAAGCGTTTTTTATGGAATCGGTCAAGTACAGCATCAAGGGTAGCAGCTACGTTGGTGTTTTTGCAACCGCGACAGACAATCTCGTTTTTGTGGGAAGCGGCCTGACCGACAACAACAAGAAGCTCTTGACCGAGATACTCGGATGCAGGGTCGTCGAGATGTCCGTGTCCGGTTCAGACCTTGTGGGCTTGTTCGCAAGAGCCAACTCGAACGGCATAGTGGTATCTAGCCTAATGATGGACGACGAGGTAGAGGTGCTGAAGAGCGCGGGACTGGGCATCAACATAGGCGTCATAGACAGCGACCTTAACGCGATAGGCAGCAACGTGCTGTGCAACGACAAGATAGCGGTGGTGAATTCTGATTATAGGCCAGAGGCGATGAAGCAGATCGGCGACACGCTCGGCGTAGAGGTCATCAAGGCGCGGATAGGCGGCTTCAGGACCGTGGGCGCGAACAACATACTCACAAACAAGGGATTGGTCGTGAGCAACAGGTGCACCGATCAGGAGAAGGAAAAGATCGAGAATTGGTGCGGATTCCGCTCGGAGAAGACGACCGCGAACACCGGCTCCCTGTACATAGGGCTTTCGGTGGTGGCGAATTCCAAGGCGGTCGTGGCCGGAGACGACACGACGGGCTACGAGCTGCAGAGGATAATGGACGGCCTGACCCCCGACCAGTGATAGACACTTAAATAAGAGCATGGAATTAGTATGGGTGCTTTGATGGCTGATGAGGAGATTAAAAACGCGAAGAGCATTGACGAGCTCAGGTACATGCAGCAGGTCTACCAGAACCAGTATGCGGCGCTCAACAGCTCGATGAACATGCACATGCAGGAGGTGCAGATGCTTGGCGCCGTGCAGAACACGCTTGAGAACAACGACCTGATGAAGGGCAAGGAGACGCTGATGCATATCGGCGCCAGCGTTTACATGAAGACCATGGCAAAGGACTCTGCTTCCGTCATAGTCAGCATCGGAGGCGGCTACCTTATGGAGAAGGGCATCGACGACGCCAAGGGGCACGTCAGCAAGAGGATGGCAAAGAGGACCGAGGAGCTGAACAGCATGGCCAAGAACAGGAAGGAGCTGCAGAATGCGCTTATCGATATATCGTACAAGATGGAAACGGCCGTTAGGTAGGTATATTCATGTTTGATGAACTGAAAAAGAAGCTGAAAAACGCGGTCAGTTCTTTCATAAAAACCGAGAAGGCGGAGATAGAGGCGAAACCGCCGATTGAGGCCGAGAAGAAGAGCGAACCGCCCGTTGCCGAGGTTAAAGCGGCCGCGGTGACCGTAGAGAAGCCCGCAAAAGTTGAGGAGAAGAAATACGCTGTTCCTGAAACCGAGAAAGTTGTTGAAAAGGCCGTTGAACCGGTAGTTTCGGCGCCTAAGCCACAGGCAAAGCCCGTAGAAAAAGCGGAAACGCACAAAGAAAATTTAATCAACCTGTCGCTCAAGACGAAGATAAAAAGCGTCTTCGTCGGCACGGTAAGGCTGAACGACTCGGACATAGCGCGTTTTCTGGAAACGATGAAGGTCTCGATGCTGCAGTCCGACGTCTCCTATGACACCACAGAATATTTCCTGACAGATCTCAAGACACGGCTGGAAGAGAAGCCAGTAAGCTCGAGGAACATAGAGGGTGAGGTGACAGGGATGATACGTAACTCGCTCCTCTCGGTATTGACAAGCACCAAGACTTTTGACCTGATGCAGCTCGTGAAGGGCAGGGTATCGGAAGGCAGCAAGCCGGTGAAGATCCTGTTCCTCGGCCCGAACGGCACGGGAAAGACGACAACCATAGCGAAGCTCGCATACGGTTTCAAGAATGCAGGCATAAGCAGCGTGCTGTCTGCGAGCGACACCTTCCGCGCGGCCGCAATAGAGCAGCTGGAGCACCATGCCAACAAGATAGGCGTGCCGGTCATAAGAAGCAGCTACGGCGCCGATCCGGCCAGCGTCGCGTTCGACGCGATCGCCTACGCCAAGGCGCACGGCATCGATGCGGTGCTGATAGACAGCGCGGGCAGGCAGGAGACGAACAAGAGCCTCATCGAGGAGATGAAGAAGATGGTGAGGGTGGCGAAGCCAGACCTGATAATATTCGTTGGCGAGAGCACGGCAGGCAACATGATTTCGGAACAGATAAAGGAGTTCAGCAAGTTCATGGCCATAGACGGCATAATACTCACAAAACTGGATTGCGACGCCAAGGGCGGCGGTGCTCTGTCCATCGCACACACCACAGGCAGGCCCGTGCTGTTCTTCGGCACCGGCGAGGGCTACGATGCGCTTATTCCCTACGACCCGAATTTTGTCATAGACGCCATACTACCTGGCGCATGATGCAACATCTTTATAATTTGCCTTGTTTTATTATCTAGCTTGATGGCATGGATAGGACGCTGCAGCGCCTGGAGGACGTGGTATTGGCGAAGCTGAAAGGCAGATTCGCGAACCTGCGCACGCCCGAAGAGAGGAACGAATTGATAACTTCGGTGCTGAAGTCGCTATCCATAGAGATCAGCAACGAAGAGGTGCAGGAGGTAATAAATGACATAGCTGATCTCGCTCCCATAAACGAGATGCTCGTGAACGACGACGTTGAGGACATAATGGTCAACAACACGAACAACATATTCGTGCAGACTTCAAGTGAAGGGTGCAAGAAGTTCGGCAAGAAGCTGGAGAACACCGACGAGCTCTGCCGATTCGTAGACAAACTGAAGCTTTATGCAACTAATGAAGCCGCCAAGGGCAGCATACTTGATGTTCATCTTCCTACGGGCAGCAGGGCCAACATAATATCCTCGCCTCTGGGCTATGACGTGACCATAAGGAACTTCAAGAAGTCGCCGCTCAGCATACTCGACCTGATAAACAGGAGGGAGTTCGATTACGACATGGCAGCCAGGCTGTGGCTCTATGTCGATGGATTGAAGGTCAGGCCGGCCAACCTTTTGATAGGCGGCATGCCTGCTGCGGGCAAGACGACTCTGCTCAATGCCATGTTCTCCTTCTTCAGGCCGGAGCAGCGCATAGTCACTCTTGAAGAGACGTACGAGCTTGACACCGAAACGCAGGAGAACTGCGTCAGGCTGGAGACGAGCGAGGACATGTCAATGGAGGACTTGGTGAAGAATGCGCTCCGGATGAGACCGGACATGATAATAGTGGGCGAGGTCAGGGGCGCGGAAGCCAACGACATGATCACTGCGATGAACATAGGAAAGATATCGATGGGCACCATACACGCATCTTCTACAAGGGACATAGTGAACAGGCTGCTACATACTCCGATGAACGTGCCTAAGGATATTATACCGGTGATAGACGCGCTTGTCATAGTTTCGCTGGTCTATGCAAACGGCAAGCCCTACAGGGCGATAACGCAAGTGTCAGAAGTATCAGGCATAGAGACGCAGGTGCTGCTCTCCGATCTCTACAAGTTCGATTACAGGACCTTCAAAGGGTCGGCGATACTTCCCAGCGTCACCTACCGGGACACGGTGGCCAAGCTACTCGGCATTCCACCGTCCGATATACTCGGCGAGGAGCGGGTTAGGGCCGTGGTGCTTGAAAAGATGAACCAGTTGGGGAAGAGGGACATGAGGAGCATCAACGAGATGGTCAAAAACTATTACGACAATCCTGACGAAACCTGCAAAAAGCTTGGCGTCACGGGCGTGTCCCCAGTCATAAAGGTCTGATCTTGATTAGTTAGTTTTGGTAATTTTGTGTGGTATGCATGATGACTATATTGATTTTGTTGGCGTTGGTGACCTTCTGTTCGACCATGATTGGAGGCACGGTAGCGGTAAAGTACAGGAAGGTTCTGCCCTACTTCTTCGCCTTCGCTTCGGGCAGCCTCATCTCGATTGCCTTCTTTGACATACTGCCAGAGAGCCTGAGCATTGCAAGTTCGATAAGTCTGCCGGTGCGGACGGTGCTGACTGTCGTCGTGATATCCTATCTGCTCTACAGCTTCCTGGAAAAGATACTGCTGACGCATCATTACGATGAAAATGATGAGCATGAGCACATCATGGGCCCGATAGGCGCGAGCAGTCTTGTCATCCACAGTTTCCTTGATGGAGTGGCGATAGGCACTGCCTATGCCGTGAACCCTTCGGTTGGCTTGATAGTCGCATTCGCGGTCATATTCCACGATTTCACGGACGGGATAAACACCGTAACTCTCATGCTCAAGAACAAGCAGAAACTGCTGCGGACGAAGGTGTTCCTGTTCCTGGACGCCCTTGCTCCGGTCATTGGAGTGGTATTCACTTCGGCCGTCAACATAGGCGAATCGAATCTTGCGCTGCTGCTCGCATTTTTTGTCGGAGAATTCCTTTACATCGGCGCTTCCCACCTGCTGCCTGAGACCCATAAGCACACTTATTGGAAGATGATGCTGTTCATGAGTTTCGGGGTGGCGCTGATATACGTGCTCACTTCTTTGATACCATAAACTGGCGTTAAAATTCGATGATTCCGATGAACATAGTCATTTCCGTGCCGGTCGACGAGAACCTTGCGGCGTTCATAGGCAAGAAGGGCTCGGAGAACAGCATAACATTCTACAACAGGAAGCTGGAGAAGGATGTCGTGGTGGCCCTCTATCCGAATCAGGAGGATGAGAAGGTCTACGCGCTCGCGCAGTCCTTGCTGCTATCGACGCAGGTAGTGCTCAGCACCTCCGCGATAGACAGAAGGTTCGGAGAGGCGCTGATAGCGGCGTCGCTGCTTGGGCACCCCATGCTGCTTACAGACGACAACGACGCTGAGGGGATTCTGCGTGGTTCCGGCGTGTCCGGCTACAGGGTAGTCTCAAGGGCCGAGCTGTTCAATGTTGTGTGCGGCAATGCGCAGCCGGCCGGCGAAGGAGAGCCGGTAAGAGTGGACATAGACAAGGGATTCCCGGTTAAGGGAGTGGGTACGGTTGCGCTTGGCATAGTGAGCAGGGGAGTGATAAAACAGCACGATAAGCTCTACCATACTTCCGGCAAGCTCGTCACCGTCAGGGGCCTGCAGAGCCAGGATGTTGACATAATGTCTGCGGGCAGGGGCACGAGAGTAGGAGTTTCGCTGAAGGACATAACTCACGAGGACATTGGAAAAGGGGATCTTCTGACTGCGACCGTAGTCAATAAGGCCGGAAAGGTATCCATCGAGTTCAAGACCAGCAAGATGGCTCCTGAAAAGGTGGTCGAGGGTGCGCAGTACCGGCTGGTCATTGGCTTCGCGTTCAGCGACTGCGCCGTGACCAAGGTCGATGGAAACGTGATGGAGCTCGAGCTCAAGGCAAAGCTGCCGGCCGAGGTTGGTGCAGAAGTACTGCTCATAAGGAAAGCGATGCCCAGGATATTCGCTTCTGGGAGCGTTAAGGGGATATTAGGATGATTTCTGTTTGCACACATGTAGAAGGAACTTTAGGCATCGATGATCTCGACAAGCTTGTTCCTGCTGCTTAGGCCTTTTGTGATCCTTATGTGCGATTTTGGAACATTGAAGTACTCCGCCAGCATCTCTATCAGGCGCATGTTCGCCTTGCCTTCAGAGGCGCGCGCGTTGACCTTTATCCTGTAGCTGGGGTCTTTGCCTTTGATGATTGATGGAACCTTGGCATGCGGCGTGACGGTGACGCTTATCTCCATGCTGTGATTTGAAAGCCGCAGTTCTAAATATATGCACCCATTGGGTATGGCGGACGGGATCGGTGCGATGTGGATGCATGTGATATGGGACTGTTTGTCTGGTGCGAATTTTGGGTCGATTGCTTTTTGCGCCTGGATTTGGCCATGTTCGTCAATAGCGGTAGAAAGGGTAAATGTATAAATATTATGAATTTCAAATTTATATGGGTAGATGTAATGGCTACTACATCAAAAGAACAACAAACAGCGTCTTTCTCATGGATGGTTCCGGGCGAGCAGGTTCTGGGGCAGTCTGGGAAAGTGCATGTGTACGACAGATTTGCCAGGATGGCTCAACAGAATAAATACGGGGCTTTAGCTGGTAATATATCTGGTTATCGGGCTGCGGATGAGGCGTGGGGCAACATGAGCAACGTAGTGGTTACTAATAATAGGATGGTCATGTTCAAAGATGGCGTCGCAACGTATGAGATAATACGAAACGCCGAATACGCCAAAGCGCTTATCGTAGAGTTAGGGGAGAGGTATAAGTCTTCGCCGGATGTGCTCACGCAGGACGTGCATGGTAGGAAGGGCATTTATCTTTACATCAGCGGCAAGGAATCATGGCGCCTGGGTGGCAGCGAGCTTGTGCTTGAATTGCGGCATTTCCGGCCCGCTGCAACGATAGCGGAGGATGCATCGCGTAATCATGCCGCCCCAGCAAATAATTACCCCATTCCAGGTGGTATTATGGGGAAACTTAGCATGAGGTATATTAGTCCGATGATGACTCCGATTGTTGCCCCGCTGATCCATGCAGAAGCATGCTCGAATGCGAGATTGGGCCTTATACCAAAGGAGGGAAACAACTCTCAGAGGATCTCTGAACTGCTTGGCTGGATGGGCAACGAGGATCCGGTGATGATCAGTTACACATCGGATACCACAAGCCTTGAGAAAGAGTTCCTGCGCAGATAGATTGATGATGTAAAGTCTTGCAGCGCGCCAGATGCAGAACTTTGTTGTACATAGGGCGGTCAAGCCGCCCCGTACAATGAGGCAAGCACTCCGCCAAGGAGCGCGATTATTCCCAGCGCGGTTATTAGGTAGACTATGCTCGATTTCTTTGCGATGTTCAGCAGGAAGCCTATGAAAAGGAGGCTTATGAGCGTCGCGACTATTATCGATATCAGCAGCCCGTATGCACCTATGGCGGCTATGCTGGAATAGACCGACGCCCTGCTCGCAATCAAGGTGAGCAGCACCGCGCCGCTTGTTGCAAGTATCATGTTTATGAACGACAGCCTGAACGCCTCGTCGGTCTCTACGTTCAGCAGCAGGAGCGCGCTGGTGGTCGCTCCGGATCTGCTAACTCCGGGAAGGGCTGCTATGCCCTGCACCATTCCGACGATGATGTAGTCCTTAAAGCCCAGCTGGCTTACAGTCCTCCTGTTCTTGTTCTTGCTGTACCTTGATCGCGAGTATTTTATGAAAAGCGCGTCTCCTATCAGTATGAAACCCAGGATTATCATCGGCAAGCCTATGTTGTATGCGCCCTGCAGTGAATTCACGTACAGGTAGATTATGCTGCCTATGATGCCCGTGAATATGGTGGATACGACAACGTACTTCAGAAGGAATCTCCCTTCTGCACTGCCCTTCCCAAACAGGCTCATTATCATCGAGGCGACCTCTTTCCTGAAATAGATTATTGCAGCGAGTATCGTCCCTATCTCCATGAATAGCCCGAAGACGTATGCCTGGTTGAAGGGCATCTTCAGCAGATAAGTCGCAAGAATTATTATCTGCGTCTTGCTGCTTATCGGGAGCCATTCCGATATGCCTTGGACAATGCCGAGCGCCAGGCCGTATACCAATTGCTGCGATAGTGCAACGGAAAGCACAATAGTACCAATCAGTTTTTCTAGCATGCGATCGACGATTTACGATATGTTCCTATTGAAGTTATTTAAGTTGTTGTGTGTGGAAATGGCTTAGGTCGGAGGGTAAAAGTCCATCACCAACGGAAGATGGTCGGCGATGTACACCATCGGCACTTTCAGGGACTTTACCTTTACCCTGTTGTTCACTAGTATGTTGTCTACTGGCTCTTTTACCGCGCTTAGTTCGTTCCTCGTCGTCTTTATTCCGTATTTTGAGACGAGATCCGGATAACGCTTGCTCAAAATTCTGAAAGAATTCGATTCCGGAGCAAGGTTGAAATCCCCAGAGAGTATTATCTGCTCATTTTTATCAATCGAATCCATGCACTTCAATACCTTCTTTGAGTGGGATTCCGTTGTCCTGTTTCCCATCTTCGAGCCCCATATGAAGTAACCGTGATAGTTCAGAACGTTTATTGTCTTGCCCTTAACATTTATTTTGGCGTATTGCAGCAGGCGCCGGTTCATGTCTCTGGTGCCGAAGGTGCTGTGAATCTTTAGTTTGCCCTGCATGTAGACCACTTTTCTGTATGTTATAGGGTATTTGGACAATATCAGCTGACCTCTAGAAACAGTATATTTGCCGAATTCCCCTGTGATTGCAGGCGAGTAAAAATCATATTTGTACTTGAGCGCTTTCTTCAGCCCGTCGTGAACGCTGAAATATTCGGATTCTGTGGGAGACATCCCTGCAGATACTTCTTGGAGATTTATTATGTCGGCGTCGGCCTCTTTCAGGAACTTCACCGCGTAACGCAAGAGGCAGCCGTCCCATATGTTGAGCTGTACAAATCTCATCGTATCCCTTATGTTATTTTTACCGCTTCGTTGATGGATATTTATTGCATTGTAAAAGGGGTTAATAACAGTTGTTTTATAGGCCGGATGGCAATAATCATTATGGGAGAATTAGGCATGGGGGCAGTTATCGCAGGCACTGTTTTCTTGATCTGCTTTTTGATCAATATATCTCCACGAGCTAGGTTGCTATTCTTGGCAATTGCCGTAGTTCTTTTCATTGCCGGGTTCGGAGAGATGCACTTTAACTCTCACTGAACTGTTTTATGGGCTTGGGGTTGATGGGTAGTTTTATTTACGTTGGTAGGGGAAACGATGGTGTTTATTACTGTTTGATTTTATTAGTATAGGTTGACTTTCATGGAAAAAGTAATTTCA